>NZ_KV790871.1:0-97971 GCF_001807725.1 Granulicatella sp. HMSC31F03
AATTTCTTCATCAACACTATTTGACAAAGAGCCTATTTTTTAAACAAAAAATCAATCATTTTAGATAAAAAACAATACCACATCAACAGATTTGTTGATGTGGTATTGTTTTTACAATCCTTTAAATTTTTTTGGACGATCTGTAGGGATTTTCGTAGCAGCATGTTTTTGTAACCAAACAATATGATACCATCGATTAAATTTGCAACCACAATTTTCAAAACGTCCACATTCTTTAAAGCCTAAATATTGGTGATAAGATAAGCTATTATTAGTTAAATACTCATCCTCTACTTCTGGCACCGCCACACAAGCGTATATGTTTTGATAGCCTAATTTCAATAATTGTTTTTCAAGTTCTGTATATAATAACTTTCCAAAACCTTTTCTTTGATGTTCTAGGCTGATATAAATACTAACCTCTGTTGACCAGTCAAATGCTGCCCTTTGAGAAAATCTCCCAGCATATGCATAACCAACAATCTCTTTCTCCTCCTCTAAGACTAAATAAGGAAAAGCCCCCAATGTTTTAGCAATACGCTCTTGAAATTCCTCTACACTAGGAACTACTTCTTCAAACGTTATGGCCGTATTTAAGACATATGGTGCATAAATTTCTTGAATATAACGAGCATCCTCTACTGTTGCAACTCTTATATTTGTATTACCCATTCACTGTTACTAATTCCACAGGAGGAACATTGGCTCCTTGTAGTAATTTTTGAATAGGACATACACGTTCAGCAGCCTCTAGAATTTCTTTAGCTAATTTTTCTTCCCTTGTTGGCATTAAAACTCGGACTGAAGGTAAGAATAAATACCCTTCTCCAACAGGATCTTTTGTTAAATCCACTTTCACTTCGACTCTACATTGATGTTCTAAATTCAAACCTTTTTCAACAATACCAATGGAAGCATTTAGACAAGTCGCATAAGCCAGTGCAAATAATTGCTCAGGATTGGTTCCTTTTTTTTCGCTTAAAGGAGATGAAATTTCGACTTCCCAATTTTTATCACCATTTCCCTCAATAAATGATTTCCCATTTAACGCATCCACGTTCACAGCTGTTGTAGTATAAATAATTTTTTCCATAAAATCACCCCTAATGTTTTTATGATTGAAGAATAGCACATTTGTAACAAAAAAAGCTATCATAACAACTTGTTACGATAGCTCTTTTGGGGTTATAACCATTCTCTATATTTTTTTATATATGCTTTTTTAACAACCGTTACGAGGAACATGTATCCTGCGATAATGAGAATTAATGCAAGGAAGTATAGCCCGTTTAGCGGTGCAAGCTTTAATGGTGCTGCTAGTTTTGTGTAAGGAAGAACCGTTACAACAAATAAAGCGAATAAAGAAGTCACTAGCAATGAGAACGCTGGTTTTGATTGTACAAATGGTAGTTTTGGCGAACGTAACATATAAATCACCATTGTTTGTGACCACATAGATTCAATGAACCAACCTGTTTGGAAAACCATCAAGAAGAATGCTGGATTCGTAGATGACGCATAACTGCTTCCAGTAATCATTGGTGCAATTCCAAAGAACATCACTGCAAAAGTAATGATGTCGAAGATAGAACTGGTTGGTCCAAACCAAGCCATAAATCGTGTGATAGAGCTTGCTGTCCATGCGCGTGGTTGTTTTAAGAAATCTGCGTCAACATTATCAAACGGTAATGCCACACAGCTTAAATCATAGATTAAGTTCAATACAATTAAGTGAACTGGTGCCATTGGTAAAAATGGTAAGAAAATACTTGCGAACAATACAGAGAAGATATTTCCGAAGTTTGATGAAACGGTCATCTTAATGTATTTTGTCATGTTCGCATAGACTTTACGACCTTCAATCAATCCTTTTTCAAGAACGAGTAAGTCCTTATCTAATAGAACAACATCTGCGACTTCTTTGGCAATATCCACGGCACTATCCACAGAAATTCCAACGTCAGCCACTTTTAGGGATGGAGCATCATTGATACCGTCTCCCATATAGCCAATCTTGTGACCTTTGCCTTTTAGTAAATGAATAATGCGTGCCTTTTGTTCTGGAGATAGTTTTGCAAAAATGGTTGTTTCTTCAGCAACTGCTGCTAACTCTTCATCGCTCATATTTTCGATTTCTGTACCAAGTAAGACTTTATCCACCGGTAGTCCTACTTTTTCACAGACCGTTAGCGTTACTTTTTCATTATCACCTGTAAGAATCTTCGTCGTTACGCCATGCTCTTTCAACGCTTGAATCGCTGGTGCTGCAGAAGGTTTTGGTGGATCAAGAAAGGCTAGGTATCCCATTAGAATCATATTCGATTCATCTTCCACTGTGAAGGAATAGCTAGTATCTTGATATTTCTTTTGACTCACCCCAAGGACGCGAAGTCCTTGTTCGTTTAAGCTGCTCACTGCTTCTAGGATGGATTCGCGAATTTTATCCGTAATTGGGTGAACCACATCTCCGTCTTTTACATGAGTAGAGATGCTAAGCATTTCTTCTAGTGCTCCTTTTGTTACGAGCACCGCTTCATCGTCTTCTTTCACGATAACGCTCATACGACGACGTTCGAAGTCAAATGGCAACTCATCAATCTTTTGGTAACGTGTTGCTAAATTTTGTAGATCTTCGTGTTCGTCGGCTTCTTTTTCTGTACGTGTAATGATGGCACGGTCTAATAAGTTTTTAAGTCCTGTTTGGAAGTAGCTGTTTAAATACGCAATTTTCAATACGCCCATATCTAGATTTGCGTGAATATCTAATGGGTATTCAAGAATAATTTCATCTTGTGTGAGCGTACCTGTTTTATCAGTACAGAGAATATCGATAGCCCCTAAATCTTGAATGGCATTTAATTTTTTAATAATGACTTTTTCTTTGGCCATGATCACTGCCCCTTTTGCAAGGCTGGCTGTAATAATCATTGGCAACATTTCTGGAGTTAATCCCACGGCAACACTTAAGGCAAATACCCCTGCTTCTAACCAGTCGCCGTCTGTTAATCCGTTAATCAAGAATACAACTGGTACTAAGACAAGCATTAAGCGAATCAAGAGCCATGAGATTTTATTCATTTCTTTCTCGAAACTTGTTTGTTCTTCGAAAGTATTAAGTGTTTTTTCGATACGACCAATCATCGTATCATTCCCTGTGACTAAAATAACTGCTAAAGCACTACCGCTGACAACGTTTGAGCCCATAAACACAAATCGTTCGCTCTCGAGTGCTTGTTTTTTCTTTTCTTCTTCATCTGGAACCCAGATTGATTTTTTCTCAACAGATTCACTTTCACCAGTCAAGCTGGATTGTTGGATAAAGAAGTCACGTGTTTCTAATAATAATGCATCCGCTGGTAACATGTCCCCAGCGCTTAATTTAATAATATCTCCAACTACTAAATCTTCAATCGGAACTTCCATCTGTTCGCCATCTCGAATAACCGTTGCTGTATTGACGATTAGACTAGATAAGTTACTAGCCGCCTTGTCACTTTTCATTTCTTGCACAAATCGAATCGTTCCTGACACAGCCACGAGCACCACGATAATGATGGAAGTTGTTGGGTCTGCTTCACCTGGTTTTGCTAGAATCACATTCGTGAATAATGAGATTACCGCAATCACTAATAGAATTACCGTAAATGGATTGATAATAGACTCATAAATCTTTTTCCAAATTGAATCTTCTTTAGCCTTTGTAATTTTGTTTTCTCCATATGTTTCACGGAGTGTTTCTACTTGTTCTTCAGTGAGTCCTTTTACAGATGTGCCTAACGCTTCTAGGACCTCTGCCATTGGACTCATTAGTGCTAAATCGAATCTTTCTTTTGCTGTTTTCATAGTCTTCACCTCGTTTTTAATTTAGGCGAAGCTCCGGGTGATCATCGCACTCTTCCCTTCGCTCTTTGATTTTTTTCGTTCGACTCTCCGGTCCTGGCATATGATCACCCTCTTTCTAGAAATTTTAGGCAAATGAAAAAGCACCTTGTCACAGCTTAGACGCGACAAGATGCTTACTAAATAAACAATTCTTATATTCTCGTCCAAGCTTTAACATCATGGAGCGATGAAATGACATTAGTCTCTGCCTTCACGACAGAGGCTGCTGACCAACGAATAGTGTCTCCACTATTTTGCGGTAGTCATCCGTATCTCCATGGTAGTCTCACCTACCGATTTACTATATTCAAGGTAACATTAAAAATGCTATTTGTCAAAGAAACGATTTCAAAAAACATGTATATTCGAACTTATTAGTAGTATAATGAAATAGAAATGGAGGGATTTCAATGAAGAAACTGATAGCATCATTCTTGATAGCTCTTACTTTAGGGGGCTGTTCACTTTTCCAAAAGAAAGAAGACTCGAACACAACAACTCAAACACAAACTCAATCCACAACTACTAGAACGTCCAGTACATCAACTACAAAACAAACCAAAACTAGTACTACAGCGGAACCTACTACTGTGGTTTCAACAACAATAGAACAAAAAGAAGCAACCGTACCAGTTCCAGAAACTGTATCTACTGAAAAAGTTGTTATCCCAGCGGAGCAACCAAAACCATCCTCAATGGATCTTCAAGCAATAAAACAAGGAGACTTCCGAAGCGTAGAGGGAACTTGGAGAAACTCAGCTGGTTGGGAAATTCACATCGACAAAGAAGGAAAAATTTCAAGTAGCCATGGTGATTTGAAAGTTGGAATTACTAAACAACAATACCAAGAAGGGCTTCTCAACTGGATTATGGTTCCGGAAAACAATGAGAATACTTTTGTTGGAGGTGCGGTATTCTCCTTCATTCCCCAAAATGTAGAATTGACTTATGGCTTACTTCCTGGTGAAAAAGATCAATCGGACATTTCAAAAGATCGTATTTTCGGGACACAAACAGTTACTGATGGCAAAACCGTTAAAAACATGATGTATTACAAAGTGGATTAATCTATATAGCACTGTATTCAACGAATGAATGCAGTGTTTTTTTAACACAGAGAAACGGATACCTCCTATTGGAAGTACCCGTTTTTTGTTATGGTTCACTTATAAATAAGATTTCTAGCAATCGTCCTCTTAATTCGTCATCTTCATGATGTAAGATATTAATGATTTCATTCGCATCTTTAGCATTGACTAATCGACGATATAAGTGTTCTTTCGTTTCGTATGGAAGGTGCGCATTCTTGAGTACTTGGAAGATCGCCTCGTTTCGATTTACCGTTTGTTTTTCGCCCACTGTAAACTCAACAGTCGCATTTTTATTTTCCAATTCAACGACAACATCTTGGCTTCCTTGAACATGAACACGGTGAATTCTGTTTACTGGAAGGATGCCTGTTTCCCCTTCAACAGTTAATTGGATAGTACCTAAATTCCAATCAACAGATAATGTCGTTACACAACGAGCGCCATCTAAGTCTTCCACCATATCAAATGAATGATGGGTTCCTGGGAAGACATACCAGTCGATAACTTCAGGTAAATCTACCCCCATATTCACACCAGAACCATCTAATGGAACAATCGCCCCTTCCTTGGCAAATACAGGAATTGATTCGATATCTCGATAAATATCAAGCACTACTTCTCCTGCATACTCTCTTCCCGTGAAGAAGTCGTACCATTTTCCTTCAGGGAACCATACTTGAACTTTTGCGGATTGGTAATCTTTGTTCATTGGTTCTGTGATTGGAGCAACCATTAACTCGCTACCGAAGAAGTATTGATTTGGCACACGGTAACTTTCTTCATTTTCAGGATAGAAATAGTACATCGGACTCACAAGTGGTGCGCCCTCTTCATGCGTTGCCACATTCATCGTGTAGAGATATGGAAGTAATTGGTGTCTTAGACGTAAATAATGCTTCATGATTTCTGCTGTATTCTTCGTAAAGAACCATGGTTCCTTACTATTAAATGGACTATTAGTACTATGAAGTCGTGTAATCGGACTAAAGACGCCATATTGTAACCAGCGAATTTGTAATTCTTCATCATAATAACCGCCCATATGTCCGCCAATATCATGACTCCACCAGCTATAACCAATATTAGACGCTGTTGATGTAAAATAAGGTTGGAATTTAAGAGACTCCCAAGTTATAAAAGCGTCTCCAGAAAATCCAACTGGATAACGATGGCTTCCTGGTCCAGCATAACGAGACAAGATTAATCCGCCATCTTTTCTCTTACAATTATCGACATAATGATAATGATTCAATAACCACAATGGATCTTGTACCCCTTGCGTTCCTTGTTGCCAGTCAATCCACCAGAAATCAACCCCTTGTTCTTCTAATGGATAATGAACATCTTTAAAGTAAGATTCTCTAAAACGTGGATCTGCAATATCAAAAATAGCAGCTTCTTCACTGGCTGCATCTAATCCTAGACGTTTTGCAACAGCTGGATACGCATCTTCATACGCTCGAATACCATCAGCTGGATGGACATTTAGAGAAAGTTTTAATTTCTTATCATGCAGTTTCTTTAATAATTTTTCCGGCTCTGGAATGAGTTCTCGGTTCCAAGAATATCCTGTCCACCCACTACCGAAGCGTTCTGGAATCTTCGTGATATGCCAGTCCATATCTAACACGCCCACCGCAAGCGGAACTTGTTCATCTTCAAAACGTTCAACGAGACTTAAATACTCGTCGGCAGTATACGCCCAATAACGACTCCACCAGTTTCCTAAGGCATAGCGTGGCAATAATGGAGTTGCACCTGTTAAATGATAAAAGTCTCTAATTGCTCCTCTATAGTCGTGACCATAAGCAAAGACGTAAAGGTCCACTTCGCTTTCTTTTTTGATAAAACCTTCTTTTTCGTCACTGATAAATCCATTCGAATCATCTAAAATGGCATAACCACTCTTACTAATAATACCATCTTCTAATTCTATAGCTCCGTTCGCTTGGTCAAGGGTTCTCGTTGTTCCTTTTAATGTTTCAATTGGTTCACCAAAGTACCATCGGCTTCCGAAAATAAAGAACTGACCCTTTAATGCAATAAATAGATTTTGATTATTGAATTCGCCTTTGTTATAGCGCAAACGGAAGAAGTTCGTATTAATATCTAATAACTCTGGTGTTTCTGTTGCTTCAACCTCTACCTCTCCAAAGTCTCTGTTTTGGATTAATTGCGTATGTCTATCTTCGAACTGCCCATTATTTGAATATTCTAACCGAATGAGTTTATCTGTTAGAACGCTGATACGATAAAAATCTCCTTTAAAAATTTTCATCTTGTTTACCTCCATTGCTTAATTTATATGCCTTTTTAAACATTTTACTCGTTACTTTTACATTTAATAATGCCCAGATTGCAAATCCCCCAAAAGTGAAAACGTAAATTGCCGTCAATAATCTCTCCGGTGTATTCACACTCATGTACACTACAGCGCAGTTAAATAGAATCAATAGAATTGCTCGTAACGGATCTAAAATACAAACGAAAATGCTATTGATAACACTGGCTTTTAAACTATTTTCAAATAATCCGATATAGGGTAAGAGAATGGCAACGCCTAATATCACAAGCATTCCAACTGGCGCTAGAAGCAATAATCCATATCCATTCAAGAAGTTTGTATTCGAAAAAATACTGTAGTTCAAAAATAGTAGAACTCCAAGTAGCACGAGAGCTGCCCAAATGACAGTAGCTTGCTTAAAGTTGGATTTAAAAATGCGAAAATAATGATAAATAATATCGCCATCATCGCCCTTTAAAATCCGATGTAACATCGTATTTAGAGATGTCACAGATGCTCCCATCGTCACCAAAGGAATACTTGTGATAATAAATAATGTGTTCAATAGAATCAAATTGGTAATGAGCGTTAGCCCTCTAACGAGTGGCCCATCTATTCGAAATAGTTTTTGCAATGAAATCACCGTACCTATATGAGAAAAAGGAAGCGAGAAAGATTTTTCTTCAATCTCGCTCCCTCTACTCATTGTATTTTAAACGTTTCAGTTGGGGTATTAGTTAAATTGTGATTATTTAACTTCTTTTTGATAACGGTCATATGCGTCTTGTTGAATCTTGATGAATTCATCCAATCCCATATTTTTAAGATTTGCTAAGTAAGATTCCCATTCTGTTTCAATTCCGCCATCAACTACCCATTTAGAAGCTTGTTGTTTAACGTAAGAATTAATACTTACGTATAGAGAAGCTAATTGGTTAAGTTCTTCTTGAGAATAAGTTACATTAGGGTATGCTGGTAAAGCATATTGTTTTAATTCTTGGTCCATCTTCAATTTCAAACCGTCACCTTGAGTTTGGTCGATTTCAACACGATTGTTGATATCATCACTCACATACTTAGGTCCAAAGTCACGAAGAGAATTAATCCAAGCAAATTCATCGGCAGATTTACCGTCTTTTGGAGGTAATACTTTATATTTGTCGCCATCTTTTTCAGTACCAATTCCAAATGAACCATAGAAGTTTTGGATACTTGCATCATCAGTATAGAATTTATCGAACCATTGTAATAATTTAGCAGGGTCCTTAGCTTTTGTTGTCACTAACAATTCATTACGTCCATAGTTGTAGTGATCTGGGTCTGAAGAAACATACCCTTTTCCATCAGGACCTTTTATCGCTGGTAAAGGAACATATTCGCTTGCATGTAAGCCAAATGTAGCATCAGCAGTCCAACCACTTGAAACACCTACTCTAGATACTGATTTATCCATACGTTTTGCAACACTCATAGATGAATCTTCAGTGAAGATTTCAGGGTCAATTAACCCTTTCTTGTATGCTTCATGCATTGCTGCAATCCCTTGTTTATAACTTTCTTCTGTACGAAGATATACAGGTTTTCCATCTTTAACAGACATTTCATAAGTGTTATCTGCACCTAAGCGGTTATTAAATGGCATGATATAAGAAAATGTTGGGTCAAAGTTACCTGAACCAAATGGGATTTCGTCCGTTGGATCTCCATTACCGTTTGCGTCTTTATCTTTGAATTCTTGAAGAACTTTTACTAATTCATCATAAGTTTCAGGTACTTTTAACCCTAAATTATCAAGCCATTTTTTATTAATAAATAGTTGGTTTGCTACTGTCGGACGCATTGGTAACTTCTTAGGAAGACTATAAATATGTCCATCAGGAGATGTAATCATCGCTTTTAATCTTGGTTCTTTTTCCATTGCCTTCGTTAAATTAGGCATATTTTCTTTAATTAAATCTTCTAGAGGAATGAATAAAGATTGGTTTTGAGCAATTTCAGCATCCGTAAATGCGTTTGAACCTAAGAATGCATCAGGTAGGTCACCACTTGCAATTAAAACAGATTTTTTATCTGTCCAATCTGCTGCAATAAGAGTATCCCAGTTAATTTGAATACCAGCTTCTTTTGCAGAATCATCAATAAATCCTTTATGGTAATCTTCACCCCAGTCAGACCATCTAACTGTTGTAATTTTATAAGTATTCTGATCTGATTTTTCGTCATTCGACTTGGTTGTTGAATTTGAGCAAGCTGCTAGTCCAATAAGTGTAGCTGCTGCTAAAAACATATACTTCATTTTATTGATTTTCATAATATCTCTCCTATTCTTTTAGAGCACCAATCATAACACCTTGATTGAAATATTTTTGGACAAATGGATAAAGCAACATAATTGGAGCCGTTGAAATTACAATCGCTGCATATTTCATCATATCGGCTTTAATACGAAGCTCGGATGCAAGTTCCCCTGTTGCCTGAGATTGCATCATTTGATTACTAATTAATAATCGTCTTAAAATTAATTGCAATGGTTGCAATTCTTCTTTCGTTAAATAAATCAAAGCGTTGAACCAAGAGTTCCAAATACCAACTGCTGTCCATAAACCAATTACTGCAATAATAGCTTTTGATAAAGGAACCACGATTTTGAAGAAATAACGAATCGTTCCGCATCCATCAATTTGAGCGGCTTCCCACATTCCTTCTGGGATACTGTTATTGAAGAATGTTCTTGCAACGATGATGTTATAACAAGATACTGCAAATGGAATCACCATTACCCAGAATGAATCGACAAGTCCTACACTCTTCACTGTTAAGTAGATTGGAATCAATCCACCTGAAACAAACATTGGAACAATGTAGAGAACGCTGATCCATTTTTTACCGAGTAGGTCACGTCTAGATAATGCGTATCCAGCAGGGATATTGATTAGTAGAGCAAATAAAGTCCCAACTACTGTATATAAAATCGTATTGAGATAACTTCTTAAGAACAGTGGTTGTTCAATTAACCGAAGGTATCCATCTAATTTCCATTCATGGGGAATGAACCATACTTTACCATTGGCTACATCAGCAGGATTACTAAAAGAAGCAATCACAACGAACCACAATGGGTATACGATTAATAATATTAACAAGATTGCAAAACCGTAAATCAATACGTCAAAAAACAAATCTGATTTTGATTTTCTTGAAACCTTAAACCATTTCACGGTAAGACCACCCTCCTTTTAAAATAGTCCTGTTTTGGTATATCGTTTAGAAAACCAATTGACAGATAAAAGAATGATTAAGTTGACTACAGTATTGAATAATCCGATTGCTGTAGAGTAACTGTATTGGAAGTTAATCATCCCAACTTTATATACGTAAGTCGAAATCACCTCACTTCCAGCTAAGTTCAATGGATTTTGTAATAGTAATACTTTTTCAAAACCGATACTCAATAAGCTACCGGCTCTTAAAATCAATAGAATCATTGCTGTTGGTAAAAGTAATGGCAAGTCAATGTTGAGAATCTTTTGTATACGACTAGCCCCGTCCATCGTAGCTGCTTCGTAATACGTTGGGTCGATGGCAGATAAAGCTGCTAAGTAAATAATGCTGTCCCACCCAATGTGTTGCCAAACATCACTCCATACATAAACGCCAGCAAAACTATCTGGTTTTGCTAATAAGTTCGGCATCGTCCATCCAAGTGATTTAAAGATATTAGCAAGTAACCCACTATTTGGTGATAAGAATAAAATGATCATCCCACACATAACCATTGTTGAAATAAAGTGCGGTAGATAGGTGGTTACTTGAAAGACCTTTTTGAATTTTCCTGTTCTTATTTGATTACATAAGAGCGCTAGTAAGATTGGTAATGGAAACCCCACGAGAATGCTATAAATTGAAATCTTTAATGTGTTCATCATCGTTGTTCCGAATTGAACTGATTTAAAGAATTGGGTGAAATATTTAAATCCTGCCCACGGGCTATTTAAAATTCCGTTAGCTGGTGAGTAATCTTTAAAAGCAATTACAAGCCCTAACATTGGGATATATGCAAACATTATAAGTAAAATAATTGAAGGAAATAGAAGCACATATAAAGGAATGTTGCTTTTTATTCTTCTTTTTTGTAATGTGGTTAAATCTTTCATAATTTCCCTCCTGTTTAAATATCTGTCATTATTTTATAAAATAAAACGCTTTCTTTATATCATTATTTCGATAAGAAGTATTCACTATTCAGACAATATTTCAAATATTTATATCACTTTTCCGACATCTTCTTAATTCATATCGTTTTTTGACAACTTTTGTGATAGTGTTATACTTGAGAAGTGAGGTAATAGTTATGAAACTACATAGTATTCTATCTAAAAGACATTCTTTTAAATTTTTCTTTCAAGTATTATTAGTCCTTCTTATCCTCATTACAGTGATTAGTCTCTTTGTCAGCAATGCCACAAGAGATTTTATTAAGAATCAAAATATTCAACAGTTGACGAGTTCTATTGAGATTTACGCCAATGGACTTAATGATGAAATGCGTTCCGTCGAACGCTTTTTGTATTCAACCATCACACACGATGAGGGATTAGAAGAGCTGAATGAGCCACAAAGTTACATGGATTATGAGCAAACCGTTAGAAAAGTACAGACAACTTTTAATGATTATGAATACCAACACGAAACGCATATGTCGTTTTTAGTAGCTACAGAAGGTACGCATCATTTTCTGAGTGCATCCACTCTCTATATTCCCTATCAAGATTACTTATATTTAAAAAACAATATCATTTCGTTTAGAAATAATACTGACGACCGTAAATGGCAACCCATTATTATTAATGATACGGAATACTTAATTAAAGTCGTTCATTATAAAGAGAAAACAATTATGGCAATTATCTCAGCAGATGACATTCTAACGCCACTTAGAAAACTAAATATCGGAAAAAAAGGACAAATATCATTAAAAGAGCCAAAGGATTTATCGCCTTCAACTCACTTGATTGAGGCTGATAGCGAACGGACTCAACTACCTTTTGATATTTATGTAGCAGTTGACTACACAGATGTATTTAAGAGCATCGTTCTTTTTGAAGTCTTGATCGCCATTGTTCCAATTCTCATTGCGATAGCTTCTCTTGTGTTGATTATATTCATTCGAAACAGAATGTTGAACCCGATTACACGTTTAACAGATCGTCTTTTACGCATCGATGAATCAACATCGATATATGACATTACTTCTTCTGAAGGGATTTTGGAAATCGATACTGCAAATGATAAATTGAGCCAAGTACTATTCGATATGCAAGAGTTAAAAATCCGTGAGTACCATGCTCAGTTGGAATTAAAAAAGGTCGAACTTAACTACTTAAAGAGTCAAATTCGCCCTCACTTTTATTTAAATATGCTCTCTATGATTCACAGTATGCTTCAAACGAAGAACTATAAAGAAATCGAAGAGTTAACTATTTTAACATCTGACTACTTACGATACCTCTTTATGGTGGATCAAGACTTCTCACCGCTCAAGAAAGAAATCCAACATATTAAAGACTACTTGGAGATTCAGCGCATTCGTTATGGGAATCATATCGATTTTGCGTTAACATTCGACGAAAGACTACAAAATGCATTGGTCCCTTCTCTCTTACTTCAGACATTTGTTGAGAATACGATTAAGCACGGTTTCTCTTTCCAAGATGGAATCGTCATTAACCTTTCTCTTCAAAAACGAATAGTTGATGAGAAGCCTTATATTGAGATTTGTGTTAAAGACAATGGCCCAGGATTCTCGAGGGAAATTCTAAGCAAACTTAAAAATATGGAATCATTAATATCTGAAGACGGACACCATATTGGGATTACAAACGCGATTGAACGACTCAATCTTTTATATTCGAATGATTATACAATTACGTTTGAAAATAACGACACAAGCGGTGCCAGAATTGATGTTCTAGTTCCTTATAAAGAGTTGAAAGGAGATTCTAATGAATATACTACTCGTTGATGATGACCGTTTTATCATCGAAGCGTTACGTGAAAAAATCCGTTGGGATCGATTAAAAATCAATAACGTCTATGTGGCTAACAGTCTCTCTCAGGCTCAAGCAATCATTAAAGAAAATCCTATTCACCTAATGATTAGCGATATTGAGATGCCTCAAGGAAGTGGTCTTGAACTGCTCTCTTGGGTGAGAAATGAAAATTACGATATCAAAACTATTTTTTTAACGAACTATGCAGATTTCAACTACGCACAAAAAGCAATTGAATTGCAAAGTTTTGAATACTACTTAAAACCGATTAACTTCGAAAAATTAGAGTTTATTATTCAAAAAGCACTTGATAAGATTACAGAGCAGCGTCCACAAGCCTCACACGAAACTGCGTTCCAAACTGAAAACAATTTCTGGTTTGAATATTTAAGAAAACCACGCATTCACCGTCTGGAAGAACTGCAATCTGAACTTCTAAAGCGGAATTTAAATTTAAAGGAACATCAGTATTTTCTAACAGGCGTGATTACATTAAATATTAGTGAGGCAGATTACGCTCCGGAAATCCCATCATGGACCTCTCAATTAAGAAAGGTATTACAAGCCTTTTCTAATGAGAGGTATCAACTAGCAAGCATGTTTAAGATGGAAGGTCTTGTCGACCATTACGTTTGCTTCTTTAGAGTGGATAGTTCTATCAATAGTGAGGAATTTGCAAGAAAAATCCAACAAGAAATTCTGAATAAATTACATCGCAATTCAATTTTAACGTTCAAAAGTTGCTTCCAATGTAAAACTATTTTACAAGAGGTTAAAGAACTCTACTCAGCAACAGGGCAACAAGTTCCTTATTGGAATACTATTATCCCAGTTTCTTCTGACGTTGACGTTTTACAGAAAAAAGAAGTTGCAATCAACTCCATCACCTTCTCGGATTCATTAGACGAATCCGAATTAACAAAGAGTCTCTTACACTATATTTCAAACGGAATGATACCAAAAGTCATCTTACAAAAGTTACATCTGGACTGGACGCAACAAATCGGGATTTACTTAGACCAAAACGGGATTTCAGCACATAAGCTATTTCAAAATGCTCAGCATGATTTTCTATTCCAAAGAAAATTTCATTCGATTGAATCTTTTGGGGAATACTTCACTTACTATTGGTCTCATGCGAGAAATTTCGTAACAGATGCAGAGAATCAAAAAAATAGCATCCAACGTATCATCGAATATATCGACCATCACTACAAAGAAGACTTAAGCCGAAGCACTTTGGCTGATATGGTTTATCTTAGCGCGGATCACCTAGCTCGAATCTTTAAGAAAGAAACAGGTGAAACTTTGGTCAAATATATTACGGATAAACGCATCAATGCTTCTAAAGAATTACTATCAGGAACGAAAACGCCTATTGCACAAGTAGCCTCTGAAGTCGGATATGATAATTACTCTTATTTCACGAAAATCTTTAAAGAGAAAATTGGTGTTTCTCCTGGGGACTACAGAAAACAGCATACAGATTAAATAATAAAAAAGAGCTAGTTCAAATGAACTAGCTCTTTTCATATTAGTTTTCTCTTTTTTTCACTTTTCCATTCCATGCTTCAAAACCATGTTTTAAAATAAAGATATTTGTATATCCATTTTTCTTTAGACGATAGGCACAACGACCTGCAATAGAAACGCCCTCTTCATACAAATAGATTGGTTGGTCTTTACGCAATTCCATGAAACGTTCTTTAAATTGAGAATATGGAATGTTACGCGCTCCTAAAATATGAGCAGCTTTAAATTCATCTTTTTCACGGACATCAATCAATTGCCCGTGGCGTAAATCTTTACCAAACTCTTCTGCACTCACTACTTTAGCAGATGATTGACGCATCCAGATTAATACAAATAAATAAATTCCATAGGCCATAAATAAAGCCCAAACGATATACCACATGAGACTTAACTCCTTTAATAAATATTTAATCAGACAAGAGATATTGTATCATGTTTCTTTTAATCTTTCAAAAGCACTAAAGAAGCTGCTCCAATGACTCCTGCATCGTTCCCAAGTTCAGCTAAACGTAAATGTGTTGTTTCGCGTACTTGTGGGAAAACTAATTGTTCGTATTCTTTTCGAACGCCTTCTAGCAAGAACTCTCCTGCTGCGCTCACTCCACCACCAATGACGATGAATGATGGATTTAACATATTGGCAACATGTGAACATGCAATTCCTAAATATTTAGAAAAATGACGAATCACGATTAAGGCTAAAGGATCATTTTGTTTAGCCAAATCAAATACGTCTTTAGCACTGACATCTTGCCCATCATCGATTCTTGCTTTTAATTCTGAATCGCCTGCATATTCGTCGGCATAACGACGCGCTAAGTTCACAATTCCTGTTGCACTTGCCACGGTTTCAAGACAGCCTTTTTTACCGCAAGTACATGCAAAAGGTCGGTCACTAAAATCTACCGTAATGTGTCCAAGTTCTCCACCAGCACCAGCAACACCATGAATCAAGCGATTTTCAGCGATAATCCCACCACCAACACCTGTTCCAAGTGTAAAGAAGGTTACATCTGGCTGGTCTCCACCAGCACCCATCCATTTTTCACCTAATGCTGCTACGTTGGCATCATTATCAATGAAGAACGGAAGGCTGAGTGCTCCTTCGATTTTTTCTTTCAATGGTTGTAATGTTTTCCAGTTTAAGTTGTAGGCACCGATCACTGTACCATTTTCTCTATCCACAACACCTGGAGAACCCATCCCGATTCCAGCAAAGTTTTCATTTGTTAGTCCTAATAATTCTAAACGATGACGAATCGACTCAATGATGTCCTCTACAATATGACTTCCTTCGTCTAAAATATTTGTAGGGATCGACCATTTTTGTTGAACTTCACCTTCAAGTGAAATAATCGCAAATTTGATGGACGTTCCGCCCAAATCAATACCAATAATTTTCTTTTCCATTGTATTCACTCCATGAAACTTGTATATGCTTTCATTATAACAGCATTATCTTTTCATTCCTAGCCAAAATAGTAAAAATGCGATGACAAAATACGCTACAATTCCAGCAATGCGTGAAGCAGGTTTTGTCAGGCGGTCGCCTCTAAAGCTAATCGCCAACATCACTAAATATCCACCAACGAGTCCTCCTAAGTGCCCATAGTTATCGACGGCTGAATTAATAAATCCAAGGACAATATTGATAACGATAAGTCCTGCGTATTGCATTCCCATTTGCCTAAAAGAACGAATGTAGCCGTGTTTTCGTGATAAATAAACTACAGCTCCCATAAGTCCAAAGAGTGCCGTACTTGCCCCCGCAGATATACTTGATGAAAAAGCAAAACTAGCCAGGTTTCCCATGATTCCTGATAACAGATATACCACAAGGAATCTCCAGTGACCAATTTCATATTCCATCTGACGGCCAATCATATATAAGAAAACACTGTTAAATAAAATATGTTCCAATCCAATATGTAAGAAAATTGGGGTGAGAAACCGATAATATTCATGTTGATAAATGATATACGGATTGAATTTCGCCCCGAAATTAACAAGAACTTGTCCATTCGTGCTACCACCTGCAAGCGTCATTACGATAAATAATGCTGCTTGAATCGCTAAAAATAAATAAGTAAAGCTGAAGCTCTCGTTGAAATTGCGCTTCATGCGTTCTAATTTCCATGGATTGATTTTAAACATCTCGAACCACTCCTTCACTTGTAATAATCGTTGGAATATGAATGTCCGTTTCAAATACTGGCCAGTCGACAACAGGAGTCACCTGAGTTGTATATGCTAGCGAGAGAATACGATAATCGTCCACCTTTTGCAAGGTTCTATCGTAATAGCCACCGCCAAATCCAATACGATCTCCTTTAGTGCTATACAGTAATCCAGGAACAATCACTAAATCTAAATCTTTGGCTTCAAATAGCGGATGCGCGCTATCAATCACTGGCTCTAGGGCTCCATACGACGTACGTTTAAAGGTTGTTTGTTCATTCCACTCTACAAACACTAATGTCTTATCGGGCATTGTGACTGGAGCAAAAACTTTTTTACCTGCACTTCTAGCCTCTTGAACGACCAAGTCTAATTGAAATTCAATTCTCATTGGCATCGTTACAGCGATTGTTTTAGCCTCAATCCATTGTGGCATTCCTTTCAGCCACTCTACTACCCGTCTTTCTTCTGCGCGTCGTTTCCCTGGAGTCATTTCTTCGAGTATTCTCTTTTGCTGAGCGCGTTTCAAGTTCTTCACGTCTTTTTGATACGTCTCAAAGAGTTCTGTGAATAACTTCAAGAATTCGAGTTCTACCGCGCGCATGCTTCTTTCTTCCAAAATTGGACTGCTGAGTAATGGCGCTTTTTCCATGATTGGTTCGTCCGTTAAAATCACAGGCAATTCATTAGAGAGCATTTCATGATCAATCGCCCACACTTTTGTCCATTCTTTTTCTTCTAAATGTTGCAAGAAGAATTTCTCTTTAATCACTTCAAATAAGTTATTTTCAATTACTTCATACTCTGGCAACTGATTTTTCACAGGACGAATTAAATCAGCGATATAAGCTTCTGTCGCATCATGCAATAGACACGCAAGGACCGTTCCTGTTTGGTATCCTCTAGCAATAGCTTCTTGTGCGCAGTTAATGCTATGCAATCCTACTGAATAAAAGAAACGAAGATGTCCATTTCCTCGACATATCATACTTAAGGCATGCGCGATATCTTCAATGGCTACGTTGTCTGGTACCATTTCAAGCGGATTAAACACGCGACCTGTATATGTATTCATCAATAATTTTTTGTCTTCCATACGTTCCTCCATGGTTGATGTCAGTTTATTTTATCATTGAATTCACGCGATTTAAAAGGATTTAGGCATTTCTTAATGATTCTATTTATTATGATTGTCTCTTCTCAACATAGAAAAAGATTCCTTCGAAGTCTTACGGATATCTTCATAATAGCTGTAACGTTGCACCGGTGTAAGCCAAAGTCTTACACCTTCGAAGCTTCAAACGGGAGTAAGACCAAAGACAAAACAGGACTCACAGTGTGAGTCCTGTTTGCTTTGTAGTCTTACCCCCGCAAGGCTGATTAGAATTAAGCGAATCACAAGTGATGAAGCTTGATTCAATCAGCTACTGCGTCTACCTTTATAAAGTTTTTAACTACGAAGTAAACTCTTTCTCCCTTACATTCGATGCTCTTCACGTTACTGCTATTATAGAATCCGTAAGCTTCTCCGGAATCTTTTCTTTCTAAGAAGGAAAGTCAATAAAAAACACAGATTAGCAGAAATGCTAATCTGTGTTTTTCTAAATCACTTTTGTTCGTGTCTTTCACGATAAAGCTCAATCAACTCTTGAGCTAACAATTGAACTAATTCCGTTGAAGCCATTTGGTCTTCGGCATGCATGAACAATAATGAGAATTCTGTTTTTTCTCCGCCTGCTTCTTTTTGAATCAGCTCTGCGTGAATTTTATGCGCCTCGACGAAGGCTTCTTCTGCTTCCACAAGTTTTACATTTGCGTCTTCAAAAAAACCTTTTTTAGCCAATTGAATCGCTTCTACAAAAGAGGATTTGGCTGCACCACTATTGGCAATCAGCTGGAAACAGATGAGTTCCATTTCTTCTGTCATTTTATTCTCCTATCAATGTAAGTGCTTGGTCTAATACTTTTGGACCGTTCATCATTCCGTAGTCACGCATATCGATGGCTTCTACTGGAATATCCCCTGCGATTTCTTTTACTGCAGGCAACTCATAACGAATTTGTGGTCCAATGAGAATAACATCTGCTTCATGGATATTCTTTTTCGCTTCTGTAATGGATTTTGCTTCGATAGAAACTTCAATTCCACGTTCAGTCGCACTTTGTTGCATTTTTTTAACGAGCATACTTGTCGACATGCCTGCATTACATACTAATAAAATTTGTTTCATAATCTTATCCCTTCATTTCTTGTTCCACAACTTTGTCATGAACTTTGATAAATGGAATGTATAGAAGAACTCCAAGTGCAAAGATGACTAATTGAACGAGAACTGCTCTGAAGTCCCCTGCTGTTGCTAACCATGCATTTAAGAAGACTGGTGTTGTCCAAGGAACTTGTACAAATGCTGGGCTCATGAAGCCTGCAACTGTTGCTAAGTAGCTGATTAAAATACCAAGAGCTGGAACTGCGATAAATGGAATCGCTAATGAAATGTTGTAAACGATTGGGTAACCGAATAATACAGGTTCATTGATATTGAAGAGTCCAGGTCCAAATGATAATTTAGCTACGTTTTTAGAAGCAGCATTTCGGCTTACTAAGAATGTTGCAACTAATAAACATAATGTAGATCCACTACCACCCATTAAAGCAAATGTTTGAACTTGAGATAAGTTGATGATGTGTGGAATCGCTTGTCCATTGTTTGCTGCAGTGATGTTTTCTGTAATGTTAATTAATAGTAATGGTTCTAGAATTGCACTGTAAATAACGGCTTGGTGAATCCCAAATAGCCATAACATATTTCCTAGAGAGTAAATAATGATTACCCCAATTAAGCTTGTACCAATATGACGAATTGGTTCTTGGATGAAGACTGTAATAATTGAGATTAAGTTTGTTCCAAATAAGTTGAATAATAATGCTGATACAACCCCAAATAATGAAATAACGGTCATTACTGGAAGTAATACGCTGAATGATTTACCAACTGCTGGTGGAATGTTGTCACCAAGATTAATTTGTAATGCTTTGACACTTGATAATTTGATGAATAGTTCTGTTGCAAGAATCGCTACGATAACCCCTGCAAACATTGCGCCTGTACCTGTGTTGTTAAATGAAAGAACGCCTGAAATATTTACGGCATCCTTTGCACCATCAGGAACTGCAGAAACTGTATTTGGCATCATAACAATTAAAGAAACTAATGATAGCATTGATGCTGCCAATGGGTTTTCAAAATCTCTGTTTTTCGCTAAGAAATAACCGACCATTACGGCGATAATAATTCCTGAAATGCTTAAAGTACCGTTTGCGATTGTAATACCCCAATATTGGAATTTCGTTAATGTATCCCCTTCAAAAATCCACTTAAATACTGTGTTGTTCAAAAGAACAATTAAACCTGCCAAAATATATAATGGCATTACTGTCGCAAATGCATCTCTTAGGGTTTTTAAATGAATTTGGTTCCCCAATCTACCAGCAAACGCGGCAAATTTGTCAATAAATTTCGAGTTTTTCATCTGAATATCTCCTCTCTTTATTCCTCGACTTCTACTTCAAATCCGTTATTGTCACTAACGTTGCGATACCATCTTCCACTACTCTTGATGGTTCTCTTTTGCGTTTCTAAATCTACAGAAATAAATCCATAACGATTCTTGTACGCATTATTCCAAGACCAGCAATCAAAAGCAGTCCATGTATGATATCCAAAACAGTTGCTACCTTCTTCAATCGCTTTATGTAGCCAAGTGAGATGTTCTTCGTAAAATTCAATACGATACACATCATCGATGACTCCATTTTCTCCAATGAAGCGACCTTCGTTTTCCACACCCATCCCGTTCTCACTAATGAACCATGGGATATTGCCATATTCTTCCTTCACAATCATGGCGATATCATAAATGGCTTTCGGGAAGATTTCCCATCCACGATATGGATTCATGCGACGTTCAGGCCATTCATACTCTTTGAAGTATTGGTCTGGCATCCAAGGTGTTTTGTACTCCTCAGGATTTGGTTGCGCTTGAACGCGTTTTGGATGATAGTAATTCACTCCAAGAAAATCGACTGTATTTTCTCGAATGAGCTGCAATTCCTCTTCAGTATGACTCCACAACACACCGTCCTCCTCTAGTTTTTTCACCAAGGTTTCAGGGAATGTTCCCTTCACCGCTGGATTCAAGAAGACTCTGTTAAAGAAATCATTTGTAAATTGACTTGCTGCTATATCTTCTGGAGAATCACTTCTTGGGTAAGCCGGCGTCAAGTTCAAAATAATCCCAATCTTACCCTCCAATCCTAATGTGCGATACAGTTGAATCACTTTGGCACTTGCAAGATTTAGATTATAAATCACTTGAACAGCTTCTTTCCCTTTCCCTTTTAGGTTCGGATAATGGAATGCATATAAGTATCCTGCTTCTGGAATGACCATTGGCTCATTGAAAGTTGTCCAGTAATGAATCTTATCGCCAAAACATTCGAACGCAGTCTTGGTAAACTTCACGAATAAGTCCACGACATGTTTACTTTCCCAACCGCCATATTGTTGAAGCAATTCAACTGGCAAATCGAAATGATGTAAATTCAGTACAAGTTCAATATCGTTTTTCTTCGCTTCTTCAATAACAGCGTTGTAAAATTCCACAGCCTTTGGATTAGCTTCACCCGTTTCGAAGTCTTTAATCAAACGGCTCCATTGAATCGATGTCCGGAATGAATTAAATCCAATCTCCTTCATCAAACGAAAATCTTCAGGATACGTATGATAAAAATCACTCGCCACATCTGGACCGACGCCATTAAAGAAAGCTTCTGGAGCCGTTCTAAACCAGTAATCCATCACATTTTCATGTGCCTTATCGAATTGTCCTTCTGTCTGCGGTCCACTTGAAGCAGCACCCCACCAAAACCCTTGAGGGAAACTCAATTGTTTCTTCATAATTAACCTCCTTTCTGTAAGCTCTTTCACGTATAGTATATCACAATTTAAATATTTGTCTAGACAATATTTATGAATAGTATTCAAATTGTTGATTTTGCCTATTCATTCTACATTTGTTATAATATGGCTAAGTTTAGAGAAAGGATGACATTCGATGAGCGTAAAATATTTACAGATTTATCATGCGATTCGTGAAAAGATTTTAAGTAACGAATACGCCATTAACCAACAATTACCTGATGAAATCACATTAACGAAAGAATTTAATAGCAGTCGAATGACGGTCAAGAAGGCATTAGACTTACTCGTCTCTGAAGGACTCATCTTCCGAAAACGTGGCCAAGGTACATTTGTCCTCTCTCGTGGTACGTTGAAACGAAAACTCATCGTTCCAGAACGCGATATTAAAGGACTGACGAAGATTTCTGAGGATTCACACTCCACTGTTGAATCCAAGATTATCCACTTCAAATTAGAGTTTGCCTCTGAATTTCTAGCAGAAAAATTACAAGTGCCCTTGCAAAGTCCTATATACAACATTCACCGTCTTCGCATTATCGACGGCAAGCCGTACGTATTAGAACAAACCTATATGAGTACAAGCGTCATTCCAGGGATTACGGAAGAAGTTTTATTAAACTCCATCTATCAATATATTGAAGGTCCATTAGGCTTGCGCATTGCAAGTGCTACTAAAATCTTACGTGCAGCACCTAGTTCAGAAGATGAGCAAGACTATTTACAACTCCTTCCAACAGAACCTGTCTTTGAAGTAGAACAAGTGGCCTATTTGGATAACGGAACTCCATTTGAGTACTCGATTAGCCGTCATAGATACGATCTATTTGAATTTAATTCATTTGCACTAAGACATTCATCATAGGAGGCATAATTATGACAAAACCAATCTTTTTAAATGCTGTTCTTCAAGAGAAAATTTGGGGAGGAACAAAACTAAATTCTCTTTTTAATTTCACTCTCCCTTCTGAGAAAACAGGAGAAGCGTGGATTATCAGCGCACATCCAAATGGAATTTCAACGATAAAAAGCCCTGCAGAATATGCAGGACAAGGGTTGGATGAACTCTATAAAACACATCCAGAACTCTTTAATGGCCAACAATTAGCAAGCTTCCCTCTTCTGATTAAGTTACTAGATGCATCCGATGACTTATCAATTCAAGTGCATCCAGATGACAAATATGCGCTGGAACATGAAGGTGAATATGGGAAAAATGAATGCTGGTATGTCGTACAAGCAGAGCCAGGCGCAAAAATTGTCTACGGACATACGGCGATGACTCCTGAAGAATTTGCAGAGAAAATCGATAATGAAGCATGGAACGACCTGTTCACTGAAGTTCCTGTTAAAGAAGGCGATTTCTTCGATGTTCCAAGCGGGACGATTCACGCAATTGGCGGCGGTATTGTGATTCTTGAAACGCAACAAAATTCAGACACAACTTATCGCGTCTATGACTACAACCGCACTGACGATGCTGGTAACCCTCGTCCTCTGCATATTCAACAAACAAAAGATGTTACAACGATTCCGCATAGTGTCCCAACAACTAACCACCAAATGGTGACGACTGAAGCAGGAACAAGAACGACTTTTGTAGAAAATAAATTCTTCACCGTTTGGAAATACGATATTAACGGCGACTACAGCGATGCCCTCTCTTCTACTTATCATCTTGTGACGGTGTTAGACGGAAAAGGGACGCTCACAGTCGATGGAACACAGTATCCAATCCAAAAAGCAGATTCCTTTATTCTTCCTTCTGGAACACCTACACTTCAAATCAACGGATCTGTACAACTGATTGTGTCTCAATCAAACCAATAAAAACGAAAAAAGGTCAACAAGGGATTTCCTTGCTGACCTTAATTTTTTATGCATTCAATTGTTTTGTAATGTCTACGATTTCGTCGATTAAACCACCGATTGTTGCAATCGTATCTTTCAGTGGTGCATCTGTTGAGACATCCACGCCTGCTGCTTTGGCAAGCTCTTCTGCACTCTTCGTTCCGCCCATCTTCAATACTTCTACCCAAGTATTTGCCACACTTGAATCTTTTTGAATCATTTTCGCCACTTGTGTACCAATTGTTAACCCAGCTGAGTAAGTGTATGAATAGAGTCCCATGTAGTAATGCGGTTGACGCATCCATGTTAACTCTGCTCCTTTGGTAAGAACCACTTCTGGTCCCCAGAATTTCGCAAGAGTTTCTCTAAATAAATCATTTAACGTATCTGCGTCTAAGCTCTTACCTGCATCCACTAAGCGGTATACTTCGCGTTGGAAGTACGCTTCTAATAAGTGAGTCACAAAGTTATGGTAGTACGTTTTAGCGACCATTTGAGAAATAATCCAACGTTTCATACGTAAGTCATCTCCCGCTTTGTTCTTCAAGTAGAACTCAACTAATAATTCGTTTGTTGTAGATGGAGCTTCCACAAAGTACATACTTGGACGACCATCTAGAATATTTTGGTGTTTATACGCTAATTGGAAGTGACCTGCGTGGCCTAATTCATGCGCTAATGTCATGCAGTCATTCATATCTTCTGTAAAGAACATTAAGATAAATGAGTTTGCCCCGTAAGGTGATGAACAGAACGCCCCAGTACGTTTACCAATTGTTTCAGCATAGTCGATCCAACGATTGTCGAAGGCTTCCTTCATAATCTTGAGGTAATCTTCTCCTAGAGGTTCTAATCCTTCTAAGATGTATCGTTTTGCTTCGTCATACGTTACTTTGGCCGCGTATGTTGGATCTACTTCCAGTTTCAAGTCTTCGTAGCGCACTTCATCCAATTGATAGATTTCTTTGATGAGGCGTGCAAATTTACGCATATGTGGCGCCAATTCTTCCATGATGACATCGATTTGACGGTCGTATAATTCACGAGAAACTTTTTGACGGTCTAATAAATAATCAATCACTGAATCGAATCCGCGCAATGTTGCCATTGTTTTTTCTTTTTGAATTTGTGTGTTATACGCTGAAGCTGTGCTGTGTTGGTATTTGCGTAATGTGTCGCTAAATACTTTAAAGGCTTCACGACGGATTGCTGTATTTGGTTCAGATTGCATACGTCCTTCGAAGCTGTTGTAGGTCATCGGAATCACTTGTCCGTCTGCTTCTACATCTGGGAAGTGCATATCTTTAAATTTGATATCATTATAAGCTTGGTAACCGGCATCTAAAGTATTTCCTAAAGCAGCTAGAGTTGCTTCGACGTCTTTTGATAATAAATGTTTTTTATCTTCTAAGAGACGTTCGATATATAAGGCATCTTCTTTATTCAAGCGTGCTTCTTCTAATACTGCATCATCCAATTGGCTTAATTCAGATTCAAAGAAACTTAATTTAGCATCTAATCCTGCTAACACTGTACGTGTTTGAGCAGCACGTGTTTGTGCCTCTTTGTCTTTTGTATTCGCGCTCACAGCAAGGTTGCAATACACAGAAATTTTACCGCGTTGTTCTAATAAGGTACGGTATGTAGCTAAACCAGCATTCACTTGGTGTGCCGTTGTAATGTTTCCTTCGTATTCTTTTTGGAAAGCATCTACTTTTCCTTTTAAGTCTTCTAACGCTTTGTTAAAAGCTTCTTCTGTTTCAAACAAATGCGATAAGTCCCATGTTTGATTTACGTCTACTTGACTTCTTTCAATCATACTCTCACTTCACTTTCTAAAATCGTACTCCCATTGTACCATAGTTTTCATCTGATTTTCAGAAAATTTTAATTTATTTCAATAAAAAAGTGCTACAGCCTTGAGACTGTAACACTCTGCATTTCTTATTAACGTAGCGCACCAATAGCACGTGCGATTTCTTCATTAGAACTTCCTGGTTTAATATCGAAAGTTCCAGTCCAGATGTTTTCAGCAATGTTATTTGTTGTTAAGTAATCAACAAATTCTTTGGCACTCTTAATCAATCCAGCTTTTTCTAATTTTTCAGCAACATCATTTGATGATTCACCTTCTTCAACTGTAATAGATACAGGTTTTGAAGATTGAGTAGTTGCTGCTTCTGTTGTTGAAGCTTGAGTCGTAGCTGAAGCACTTGTTGATGATGCTTTACTACTTGATTCTTTTTCAGCTAATAAAGATTCGTAAGCGGCTTTATAGCTTGCTTCATTTGCTCCTTCAGTAACGATTGGCAAATTCACTGCATCTAATTGGCTTTTCAATGATTGTGGAACTAATGGCCAAATCACTGTTACCAATGCTAAAATTAACGCTGCTACTAAGAAGCCCATTCCTAAAGAACGAAATTTCGTTTTACTCATGTTCTTCTTCCTCCTTATTTCGCATCTGCTTCAAAATAATTATCAATCACTAATTGTACTGTTGAAACAGGTACATTCAATTGCTCAGAAATTGTTTCTACTGAATTTCCATGGCTAAATAATGTAATAATTTGTTGTTTAGTTACATTGTGTAGACGACCAGATTCTTCCACAGCAACTTCTTCTACTGTAGTTACTTCTTCTTCAACAGGAGTCGTTTCTTGAACTACCTCTAAAACTGGTTTTTCAGCTACACGGACTTCTGCTTGTTTTGCAGCGCGAACTTCTTCGTAAGTTGGCTCAACTGATGGTCCTTTGTAAACAGTTGTTCCTTCTAATTCTTGAATTTTTTTCTTTAATGAATATACTTCACGATTTAATTCTAATAAACCTTCCGCTAATTCATCAATCTCCTCTTCATTTTGATTATCCTTTAAGAATAGTGAAATGAATAAGAAAAATACTGCTAATGCTAATAACGCTAGAACTACAACCCATACGTGCATTTTTTCACCTCATTAAATAATATTTTTTTCCTTTCATCCTATTTTAAATAATGTTAGAGAAAATATCAAGGTTCACGGCAGAGTTTATCATTTTGTTAAGCATTTGTCATAATGTGAAATATATTGATGTTTTACTGAAAAATAAAAATCTTTACCTTATTTCATCCGAATGGAATGAGCAGGTAAAGATTTTTCATTTATCCGAATCCGTCATTTATTGATTGATTCGTTTTTCTTTTTGACTTAATACTAATAAATTTTCTCGAAGTTCTTGCTCCATTTGTGTCAATTCATATTCTGCTTTTCTACGTTTTTGTCTTCCTTCTTGTTGAATCAAGATCGTTTCTTCTAACGTTTCAATTAAGTCTTGTTGTGTCTTTTGAAGTGTTTCTAAATCGATAATACCTCGTTCATTTTCACGAGCTGTTTCAATCGTCGAAATTTTCAACATTTCCGAATTCTTTTGAATTAATTGGTTCGTTGTTTCAGACACTTGTCGTTGCGCTGTAACCGCATCTTTTTGACGAAGTAATGTCATTGCAATCGCAATTTGATTTTTCCATAAAGGAATCGTTGTTGTAATAGAAGATTGAATTTTTTCTGCTAATGTTTGATTTGTATTTTGAATTAAGCGAATTTGTGGCGCTTGTTGAATCGTCATCTGGCGCGTTAATTTCAAGTCGTGATTTCTTTTTTCCAAACGATCAAGGAACTGATGCAAATCATTAACGGTTTGTACATCCATTTGGTCTCCAGTTTCTTGGGCTTTCTTCATGGCTTCAGGAATTAATTGTTGTTGCATTTCTTCAATTTTCAATTCCCCTGCAGCAATATAGATGCTTAATGCTTCAAAAAATTCTTTATTCCGTTGATAGAGCTGTTCAAGAGATAAATTATCATTTAATAAGCCATTTTTTTCATGGTCTAATTTCACAGCAATCTTATCTACTTGAGATCCAACTTCTTGATATTTCGATTGCATTTCGTAAATAGATTTCTTCACACGTCCAAAAATTTTACGGAAAATATTAGAGTCCTCTGCCACTAAATCTTGTGGATTCGTCTCGTTTAGGCGCATCATCAATTCATTTAAGGTGTCGCCAATTTCGCCAGTATCTTTATTTTGAACATGAGCAAGCATTGAATGTGAAAACTCCCCTAATTGCTTTTGAGCTCCCGCACCATAACTAATAATGGCTTGCATATTCTTTTCATCGATTTGTTTCGCTAAAGCTCGAGCCTGTTCTTGTTGTTTCTCGGGCAATGAATCCACCAAAGCCTTTTGTGGTTCTACTTGTTCTTGTGGAAAATCAGCCGAAACATCTTGTAAACTTGTATTTTTCACAACATCCTCACCAAAGGGATTTTGAATGAGGGCATCTACCATGCTAGTTTTTTCTTCTGTCATTTTATTTTGCTCCTTTACCTTTTTCTAGAATCTTTCGAGAGACATAGTCCATTTCTGCTTCAGAATTTTGAATTCTATCTTCTTGGAAATGTAAATAATCTTCTTCTAACTTCTCACAAGTGAGTTCAATCTTTTCAGCCAATTCTTGCAACGTTTGATAAGTTTCACTTCCTTTAACGGGTTGCTCACTCATCTTCCGGTAAGCTGAGGTCATTTCTTTTAGCGAAGGTACACAAGTATGCACAAACAAATCTGCATCTGGTAATTTCTCTGGATTTGCCACAAGTTCTCTAAAGTAATCCTTCATTGTTATTGAAGTATTATAGCGATTCGCAATAATTCTGAGTTTTGTATATCCTTGGATATTGTCCTCAATTTCGTTGATTTGATCTTTTACGACCGCCATTTTTTGTCTGAAATATTCAATATCCTGTTTGGAAAGTCCAGATTGTTCATACCCTTCTTGTACTTTAGTGGAAGTCTTTTTCAAAGGTTTCTTTGTTTTTTCAAAAAATGATTGAACCTCCATCTCTCGAGGAAATAGAACAAAAAAGAAAATGGCAAGTAATAAAACAGTTACTACTATCCCTTTTTTCATTGAGCCATCCACATAATCCGCCAATCTATACGTTAACAAGATAAAAAAGCTCAATTTTATTAGTCTAAACCACTGTTTCATGGCATTCCCTCCTTATAGCATTATTGTATCATTCTCATCTTGTTAAACATGGTACTTAAGGCCGATTTTTATATGATTTTTATTCAAAAAAACTGAGCCGAATTTCTCAGGCTCAGTTAAAATTTTACTATTCTGCTTCCGGAACTAATGCTTCTGGGAAGTGTTCACGCACAATTGCTGCACAACGATGACATAAAGTTGGCGCATCTTCTAATGTTCCTACTTCAATCTTCACAGCACGGCAACGTTCACAAGTTTCACCTTTGGCATGTTCAACAACGACTTTCACGCCTTCGCCTTCAACAGCATTCGATGGAGCTTCAACTCCTTCTTGAGCCACTTCTAATTCACTGACGATGAATAATTGAGCGACATTGGTGTTTAAGCCCTCTAATAAAGCACGAACTTCATTAGATGGGTAAAGCGTTACTTTTGCCTCGAAGTTCTTACCGATTAATTTCTCGTTACGAGCTTCTTCTAAAGCTTTCAAAGCAGTGTTACGAACTTTGAAGAATTCAGCCCATTGTGTTAATACTTCTTCTTTGTTTTCGTAATTTTCAACTGCTGGGAAATCAGCTAATTGAACATAAGCTTCTTCTTCCTTCAAGTGTTTCCAAACTTCTTCACTCGTGTGAACTAAGATTGGACTTAGTAATTTCGTTAATTTCACTAAAATATCGTAGATGACTGTTTGCATTGCACGACGTTCGTAGTTATCTTCATGTTCGATATACACAACGTCTTTTGCAAAGTCTAAGTAAAATTGTGATAAATCAACGGTACAGAAGTTCATCACTGTTTGGTAAATAGTTGAGAACTCGTAGCTTTCATACGCTTCTTCAATAGTTTTCACAACATCATTGAAACGAATCATCATGTATTGGTCCACACTACGTAGGTCTTTAAACGCTACGGCATGTTTAGATGGTTCGAAGTCTGTAGTGTTCGCTAACATAAAGCGCATTGTGTTACGAATCTTACGGTATGCTTCAGAGACTTGGTTTAAGATTTCAGTACTGATACGTACGTCTGATTCATAGTCCACAGAAGATACCCATAGACGAATAATGTCTGCCCCTTTTGTTTGCATCTCTTTTGCAGGTGAGATGACGTTTCCTAGAGATTTACTCATCTTCTTGCCTTCCCCGTCCATTACGAACCCTTGAGAAAGAACTGCTTTATAAGGCGCTTGTTTATGAACCGCTACACTTGTTGTTAAACTTGAGTTGAACCATCCACGGTATTGGTCTGATCCTTCTAAGTATAAATCAGCTGGGAATGTTAATTCTGGGCGAATGCTTAATACACCAGCGTGTGAGCTACCTGAGTCGAACCATACGTCCATGATGTCCATTTCTTTTGTAAATGTACCATTTGGACTGCTTGGATGTGTAAATCCTTCTGGTAATAGGTCTTTTGCTTCGCGTTCGAACCATACGTCAGAACCGAATTCTTCCACTAATTTAGCAACGTGTTCTGTTGTTTCTGGAGTGATGATTGGTTCTCCGTTTTCAGCGTAGAATACAGGAAGTGGAACCCCCCATACACGTTGACGAGAGATAACCCAGTCACCACGGTCACGAACCATATTATAAATACGGACTTGTCCAGATGGGTGATACCATTTCACATCATTTTCAATCACATCTAAGATATCTTGACGGAACGCATCGATTGACGCAAACCATTGTGGAGTTGCACGGAAGATAACTGGTTTCTTCGTTCTCCAGTCATGTGGGTAACTATGCACGAAATAGCTTAGTTTTAGTAATGAACCATTTTCAGCTAACATGTCTGTAATGACTTTGTTAGCTTTAGCATAGAACATTCCTTCAAAACCAGGAGCTTCCGCCGTGTAATGACCTTGGTTATCCACTGGTGATAATACATCTAAGTTGTATTTACGTGAATAGTAGAAGTCGTCTTCCCCGTGTCCAGGAGCTGAGTGAACTAAACCAGTACCCGCATCAAGCGTTACGTAGTCCCCTAGCATCACTAGTGATTCACGTTCGTAGAATGGATGCCATGCTGTTGCATATTCCAATTCAGTTCCACGGAATTCTTTTACTACTTCCACTGATTCCCAACCAAGAGTTTCAGCAAGTGAGTTCACTAATTCTTTCGCTACTACAAAAGTACCTTTTTCAGTTTTCACTTCTGCATATACATAGTCAGGATGTACGAAAATCCCTAAGTTTGCTGGGAGTGTCCAAGGAGTTGTTGTCCAAATAACGAATGACGCATCATCAGATACAACACCTTTTCCGTCTTTCACTTTGAACGCCACATAAATAGATGGGCTTTCTACGTCTTTATATTCAATTTCAGCTTCCGCAAGTGAAGATTCACTTGATGGAGACCAATAAATAGGTTTTAACCCTTTGTAAATATAGCCGTTTTCCGCCATTTTACCAAATACACGAATTTGTTCTGCTTCGAATTCTGGTTGAAGTGTTAGGTACGGATTATCCCATGTACCCGTAACCCCTAAACGTTTAAATTCCGCACGTTGGTTGTCCACTTGACGTAATGCGTATTCCGCACATAATTTACGGAATTCAGCAATTGATAATTTTTTACGGTCAACCCCTTCAGCATTCGCAAGAGCTTGCTCGATTGGAAGTCCATGTGTATCCCATCCTGGAACATACGGTGCACGGAATCCGCTCATTGATTTACTACGAACAATAAAGTCCTTCGAAATTTTATTTAAGGCATGTCCCATATGAAGTGCACCATTAGCATATGGTGGTCCATCATGAAGAACGAATGATGGTTTCCCTTCATTCTTCGCTTGACGTTGTCCGTATACATCGGCTTCTTCCCATTCTTTTTGATATTCTACTTCTTTTGTTGGTAAGTTCCCACGCATTGGAAATTCTGTTTTCCCAATTTGTAAGGTTTCCTTCATTTTCATCAATTTTCCTCCTTAATTAGACTTCTTTTTCAATCATTTTCCTAAAAACATAAAAAAGCCCCTGCAAACAGCAGGGGCGAAATCAATTCCGCGGTACCACCCATATTTACAAATGATATTCATTTGCCTAGGTAAATTGTTAACGCCATTTAAGCGACCCTTCTTAATCTATCATGTATTTCAGAAAAGTTTCCAAGAGATGATTCTTGCTATAAACAGGGACTGCCAACCTTCCACCTACAATCGACTCTCTACAAAGTATATTTATACAAGTTGTTCTCTTCATTGAACAGATAAATTTTACGCTATTTCAAAATATTTTGCAACCTTTTACTTTTTTAAAAGGAGAAAACCGGCTCACATTGTGAACCGGTTTGAGGGCAGACTATTTTTCATGATTATAAGGGCTGGTTAGGTGGGCCCTTATAGGCAATGATTGTTTCTTTCCTATTCTCTTTTTTTACCTTTTTTCGTAAAGATTAATCCTAATCCACCGAGTGAAGCTAGGATTGCTCCTACTAGACCTGGAGTTGCATCCTCAATACCTGTATTTGGTAAAGCTTCTTTTTCAGATTTAGCACTTGCTTGTTGAGCAGGAGCTGCAGGTGTTTTAACACCTTCATTTGCTGCAGCAACCACACCACCACGATTTGCTTGAGTACCAGAATCTACTTGAGTAGAAGAATTATCTGGAGTTGATGGATTCACCGGTGCTGTAGGATTGCTTGGTGTTGAAGGATTAGAAGGAACTACTGGATTACTTGGTGTAGCAGGCGATGCAGTTTTAAATGTTACTGCATATAAACTAAAGTGACCTACATGTAATGTTACTGAATTACCTTCCCCTTTAGTAAACTTAATTGGGCTAGCGGTTTCTCTATCATCAGTTACAAAGTATGCATTATCCACTTCTTTATCTACTGGGAAAGTAACTTTTGCTTCTCCATTTACCGCTACAGCACTTCCATCTTTTGCTGCAAAAGTAATTTCATAAGCTTGGTATTCTTTTCCATCAAGACTCTTAATCGTTCCACTTACCTTTTCAACCTTAAGCATCTTAATCTTCTTATCCAAGTATTTGGTTGGAACTTCAACAACAACTGGAGTATCTCCATTTTCGTCTTCAAATCTCGCAATACCTGTCTTCTTATCAATCGTTACCTTCACACCTTCTGTTTCGTATAGAGGTAATTCGATGTTTGGTTGATTTGGAGTTGGTTTTTCTGGATCTGGAGTTGGTTTTTCTGGATCTGGAGTTGGCTTCTCTGGATCTAGAGTTGGCTTCTCTGGATCTGGAGTTGGCTTCTCTGGATCTGGAGTTGGCTTCTCTGGATCTGGAGTTGGTTTCTCTGGGTCTGGATTTGGTTGAGGCTCTTCCGTTTCCTTCACTTCTTTCAACTCTTCCACTAATCGTTGAACCGCATTTGGTGTCAATAGATTTTGTCCAGCAAGTCCTTCTTTATAAGCAATGAGACCAGCTAAGTATTCTTTCACTTCTTTACGGTCAATTTTACTTACTCGATCGATTTCTGCTTTAAGCGCTGACTCATCTACTGGAGTATCGGCTTCTACTGGTAATACAAAACGTAATTCTGCAGCAGAAATATGTCCATAGTCCCCATAAGTTTCATTACCAGTAAAGATAGCTTTCTTCACTTTAATTGGAGCACCAAAATTAACAACTTTCGTCTTAGCATCATTTCTCCAACCTTGGAAGCTAAAGTGATGTTCCTTGTCATTTTCATCAATAACTGTTAAACTTCCGCTCATCACTCGTCCATTTGCACCAGATTGTCTTGGTACATATTCAAAACGAGTTGATTCTAGTGGAGTCTTAAATGTTACTTTAAGAGATTGTCCTAAACTGTCAACTCCATATGGTGTATGCCACAATGTATTTGGATTATTATCAAACGCATAGTATGGATTATCTACATTTTCATAAGGAGCTTCAATTCCTCCGTCTTCAATATCATCCCAAGTAGGAGTTGTACGTTTTTCTTGAAGAGCGTCTTTTGCTTCTTGTACTCTTTGTACTAAAGCTTTTGCATCTTCAATACTAATATCATCTTCAGCTTCTAATAGAGCAGCAACTGCATCTTTATAAGCATTTAGAGATTCAGATTTGTAATTTCCGTTAACGACTGGTGTGTTCTTTTCAAATGCATCATCAACAATCATCTTACCAGTTAACTTAATTTCTTCAATTTCGAGGTTATCCATCATGAAGTCTTTATAACCTTTGAAGTTGATTTCGTTATTATTTGTGTCACCTTTTGTATCAGCACCACGAGCATTTGAGTAAATACCAACCCAAGTGTTTCCACCTTTTTCACCTGTTACGTAGAAGCTTACTCTCTTAGGTTTTGAAGATTTTTCCCAAGTATTTTCTAAATCGTATTTTGTTAATTTACTACGACGACTATTTTCTCCATTACCAATTACGAATGAGTATGCTCCATTAGATCCTGCTTCGTAATCGAATGTTACTTTATAAGTTTTACCTTCTTCAAAGCGGAAGTTTTGAGGAATTGTTTGGTAAACAAGTTTATCATATCCTGATAAACCATTTGTCTTCAATGACCAATCCCCTTTAATTACGTCGTTGACTTTCTTACCATTCCATCCACGTTGAGTATATGGTTCATGTTTTTCAGATAAGTGAGTTCGGTTATCTTGAACCCCTTCTACATCCCCAACTACAAATGGGAAGATTCCTTGAGGCACCTCTTCAAAGTTTTGTTTGAATTTACCAGAACCTGTATCGTGGTTATCACCATACATGACTGATTTATTTTCAAACACACGAATTTCATCGAAGTAAGTTGCTATTTCATCAGCATCACGACCAAGTTCTAATGTTACGTTAGAAACATCATCCCCTGTAGTAAAGTATACATACATATTTTGGAAGTAACTTGTATTATCGATTGTTGCATTCTTTTTCAATGTGTTATGAGCATGTGCTTGAACATAGTTTTTCGCAATTGATTTATTCGTGTAATTTGAAATTACTTTATCGCCAACGCGAACTGTAATATCTGCACGAGCATCACTACGGTTATCTACCCCTACATAAACTGCATATTTCGTATTTGGTTTCAAATCAGTTAATCGTTGTTTCAAGGTTACTCTTTCTTTGTTTCCTTGAATACGAAGCATTTCGTTTGCACCTTGAGATTTCACAATTTCTGCATGTTCTGCATCTCCTGTTTTTTCCCAATGATCTAATGTTCCACTGTTGAAACCTTGGTCGTAGATGTGTAATCCTTCACTCCATACCATTGTCTTTTTGCCTTGAGGAGCTTTATAAAGTACATATGGTTGGTATGCGTCCCCTGTAATTTGAACCTTACGATCTGCGCCAACTGTTAATTCAACAACATCTTGTTTTCCTTGGTCTGTTAAACGATAGAGGTATACTTTATCTCCAGTCCAATCTTCAGGAAGTGTCCATTCAGTTGTTCCAGTTGTGTTTGTAAAGAAGTACATTTTTTCTTTGTCACCTGTTAAAGGTTTACCATTTTCATCCCAGTTCCATGGAACTAAATAGCTACCATCATTTTCGATGACACGGCCATTTAATGTCGTCACACGTTTACGGTAATCTGGACTATTTGGATCATTGGATTGACGAACGATTTTCACTTCGTCCCCTTTGTCATTTGTTAAATGTACTTCCATTTCTGGTGTCCACTTATAGTTTTGACCGTTATCGCTCATTGCAACTGGGTTTCCATTAATCCATTTAGATACTTTGTAGTGTTGAAAATACTTCGTCATAATGTTGTTTTCGAAGAGGTTACGAATATATCCTTCGTAGTCGCTTCGACCTTGCCATCCTTCGAAGTCTTTCATATTATATCCACCAAGTAATGGATAGTTTGCTGCTCCACCGTAGCTTGGATAGTCTCCCACCCATGAATCTTTTTGGTGGTTACGGATGAATCGAGTGATATTTGAGTTAATTCCTTTCAGTGTATATCCACCGTAAGTTAAGTCAGCTGCCCAGTGTTGGAATGTTGAATCATATTCCGCACCATAACCCCACTCAATTGTCATTCTCCAACCTTGAGAATTAATTTCTTTAGAGATGATATGAGTTGGCCAAGCAGAGTTATCTCCTGATTGTCCATTACCCCATACGTCTAGATAAATGAAATCAAGTCCTTCTCCTAATTTTTCTTTCAATTCTTTCCAACGTTGTAGACGGTTGTGAGCTAAGTCATAGCTAGCATCAATATTAATCCCTTGGTCTAACCAGTTCCAACCATACATGTAAGTTCCGTCTGGATTCTTACGAAGAATCGCTTCACTAAAGTATTTAGACTCTGGATATGTTTCAGAAGCGTTTACGTGAATACCGATTTTCGCACCGTATTCTCTTGCTCTTGCTAACAGTTTCTTGAAGTCTTCAACCCCACCAATTCTCTTACCGATATCTGCATAGTTTAAGTGACCTGAGTCGTGACCTTCACTACCATATCCTTTAAGAAGGATTGATTGACCTAAGCCATCTGTGTGTAAGTTAATCTTCTTAATACCATCTAAAGTCATTAAGAATGGGTTTTGCGCTTGAGAAGCGAAGTTCATCGCAATACGATAAGCGACTAAATCTGGAACAGATTCTGCCCCTTTTGGATTGTTCATGATATTACGATATGCAATCGCACCATCTTGCCAGTCCACGACATTATCTTTATTTAAATCTTTTGTAATAACAACTTTTGAACTTGGTAATTCTAAAGTATATTCAGGGTATACCAAATTCTTATAAGCACGTTGATACCAATAAGGTGAACTTTGAATTCCTAAGTAGTTTACACCTTCAACTCTTTGTAATGCAGTAGTTAGACGTGCAAAGTCATTTCCTTGATAAGTGAATTGTGAGTTACTCCAAACAGATGCTGACAATTCATTTGAGGAAACAAATCCATACATAAATCCGTAAGTATACTCATTCATTTTTCCAGAGTGTAAATCTAAATGGTAATCTCCAGATCTATGAGTGTTTGTAGACATTTGAGCCCCATCAAATTTGGCATTTTGTTTGTTAGAACCTACTGAAACAAGTGTATTTCCAGGGAATTCAATGGTTTGAATAAGTTTACGAACATTGTCTACCGGTTTGCCCATTTCAACGTTATTTTTATTGACTACTTTAGTAACGTCAAAATGCATTTCGTTTCCAACTAATTGTAATTTAACAGTAATCTCAGCATTGATGAATTCATCATCATTTCTTACTGTCATCACATACTCAGCTGTTTTATCGTCAATTTTACGATATTGAACTTCTGGTTTTACTAAAACGCCATTGATAGACATTTTATCAATTTTTTGAACTTGACCTGTTAATGTCTTACCATCTAATTCATATTCTTTCACACGTGGAAACGCAGTATCAATAATCGCTTTTAATGTTTCAGATTGTAGCGTTTCATAATGAACATCTTGGTCGTTTCTAGCAAGACCATCATCCACTGGATTATTTGGTTCATTATCTTGTCTTACATTTTCTTGGTTATCAGCTTTAATCGATACTGAAGTTAATTCTGATCCCCAAGTACCTGCTTTTAAGTAAACTTTTTTGATACCCGCTAAAGCATTTTTCACTGCCTCTGGGACAACCTCAGTACTAAATAAGTTTTGTCCATTATTCGTTGCGTTTAATTGACCATCTTTTTTATAAACAATAGAAAGATGATTTTCTTCACCAATAGCAGGCGCTTCTACACGAGTCTTGCTATACCAAGTGTTTACACCTGGTCCTTTGTATTGCCAGAACCAACCACCTTTGTCGTATCCTACAAAGATGTTGTTGTCATTATCTTTATACTTTAGATAGACACCAAATCGAGTTTCAGCAGGTGCCGTATTGGCTTTAAAGGTTAAATCAATGTTGACATTTCCTTCTTCATCTGCTTGTAAGCCTTGTTTTTCGAATAAAGCTTCATTGGCTCCGTTGTCATTAGATGATGTTGAAGTTAATTTATTGTAACGAACGCCACCTTCTTCAATAACTTCTACTTTCCCTTTTACTCTACTAGAAGAATCCCACTCTTTCGTTGGAGCTGTTTTTTCAGTTGCTTCTCTATTTTCTCCAGTAGCAGCTGTTGCAGCTTTTTCTTCTTCAGATTTTTTCTCTACTGTTTTATCTTCTTTTTCTTTTGCTTCCTCAGCTTTAGCACCTGTTTCAGTTTTACCCGTTTCAACATGTTCAGTTGCTGTTGCTTCAGTAGCTTTTTCTTCTTTATTGGTTACTTCTCCAGTTCCTTCTTGAGAAGTTGCTTCAGTACCTTCCTTGGCAGAAGCTTCCGTAACCGGTTTTTCTTCGGAGCTATTCTTAGGTGTCTGCGTGTCTGCTGCTGTTACTTCAGATACCGCTTCCCCTGATTTCTCCTCAGTATTTTGTACAGCTTCATGATTTGGCCCATTTTCAGTTGCAGTTGCAGTTGCAACGACTTCTGTTCCAGCTACTTCACTAGCAGAAACAGGTTGAAGTGTGCCAAAAAAGAAAGCCCCAATAATCACAGAACAAGTTCCGACCGTGAGCTTTCTTATAGAGAAGCGCTGTCTCTTCTCCATATTTTTATGTTTATACATAATACCCCTCCTTAATGTTATAAAAACGTTTCCATAAATAATTTTAGCATTTTAATAATCTTGGCACATGAACGTTCTTGCTCTTTACTTATACTTTTTTGCTCTTTTTTAAACCGCTTCCATTTTGTTTATTATTTAACAAAACTTAAACGCTAAAAAAATCCTTAGCACAAATAGTGCTAAGGACCTCATTTTATTTTTGTCCCATATCTTTGACTTTCATAATACGGGTAATGCTTGCGCGCTCATTTTCTTCAAGTTTCATTTCGATAAAGTAAATCGTTTCTTCTAGTTGAGGAATCAATCGATATTCAAGGGCATTTACACGACGTCTTGTTTTCTCGATTTCATCTGCAAGAAGTTGGCAAGTTTTTTCAATCTCTGTCAACTCTAGTAGATCATTTAACACATCTGAGATTTGCTCTACAGAATCATCAATCTCACTATTTGAGTTCAAGTAACCATATTTGAAGTCACTTTCCTCATTTTCATCTTTCACAGTGAAATTCATTTCTGGAACATATACACTCATAATGTTCTTTTCTTGAAGATCTAAGGATACGCTTTGTGGCGGAATCGCCACAAGCTCTTCAATGAACGCTTCTTCTAATGTTGCTTTCGCAAGAACAAAGCTCTTCATTCCTTCTACGAGACGAGTTTCAACCGCCTCACGTAACGCATTATTTTTTCGAATTAATTCGATGAACTGACGCATTAACTCATCTTGTTTATCCTTCAGGAGTTTATGCCCCCTTTTTGACACGACAAGACGATGCTTTAATTTCGTCAATTCCATTCGGGTTGGTTTGACATTCAATCGTGTCAAAGGAATCACTCCCCTTCCGGAAGATATTCATCTAATAACTCATCCTTAATCCGTTTCAATTCCGTACGTGGAAGGATTGATAAGAGTTCCCACCCAAGGTCTAATGTTTCTTGGATTGAACGGTTCGTGTAGAAACCTTGTCCAACATATTCACGTTCAAAGCGTTCTGTGAATTCTACATATTTCTTATCCGTTTTTGATAATGCAGATTCTCCTAATACAACTGCAAGTTCTTTGGCTTGTTTACCAGTCGCATAAGCCGCGAACAATTGGTTCATCGTTGGTGCGTGGTCCTTACGAGTTTTTCCTTCACCTGAACCTTTATCTTTTAGACGAGATAATGAAGGTAGTACATTAATTGGAGGTTGAATCCCTTGTTTATCAAGAGCACGGTCCAAAATGATTTGTCCTTCTGTGATGTATCCCGTTAAGTCAGGAATTGGGTGAGTAATATCATCTTCAGGCATTGAAAGGATTGGAATTTGCGTTACTGATCCTGGTTTTCCAACGATACGTCCTGCACGTTCGTAAATAGTAGAAAGGTTTGTATATAAGTAACCTGGATATCCACGACGTCCTGGAACTTCACGACGAGCCGCTGAAATTTCACGAAGCGCTTCACAATAGTTGGTCATGTCTGTCATGATAACCAGTACATGCATTCCTTTTTCAAAGGCTAAGTACTCAGCTGTTGTTAATGCGATTTTTGGAGTCGCAATACGTTCAATCGCTGGGTCGCTGGCTAAGTTTAGGAACATGACTGAACGGTCAATCGCCCCAGTCTTACGGAAATCTTCCATGAAGTATTCTGCTTCGTCGAAGGTAATCCCCATTGCAGCAAATACTACCGCGAATTTTTCGTCGCTATTTAATACAGTCGCTTGACGTGCGATTTGGGCTGCTAACTCTTTGTGAGGAAGCCCTGAACCAGAGAATACTGGTAATTTTTGTCCACGAACAAGAGTGTTCAAGTGGTCAATCGCAGAAATTCCTGTTTGGATGAATTCATCCGGATAGTCACGGGAAACTGGGTTAATCGCTTGTCCGTTTACGTCTAAAGTCGCTTCTGGAAGGATTTCTGGGCCGTCATCCATGACATTCCCCATCCCATCGAAAATACGACCAATCATGTCTTCAGATACGTTTAATGATAATGGTTTACCGCGGAAACGTACTTTTGTGTCACGAATGTTGATTCCGCTTGGTCCTTCGAAAATTTGAACCATTGCTTTATCTTCGTTTACTTCCAGTACTTGTCCATGACGTAATTCACCATTTTGTAATTGGATTTCAACCAACTCATCATATTTAACGCCTTCGACTTGTTCAACCATCATTAAAGGGCCAACAACTTCACTAATCGTACGATACTCTTTAAGCATGTGTCATCCCTCCATGTTGAATTGTTTTTTCGATATCTGTTTTAATTTGCTCTCTGATTTCATCGAAGCGAGCAATTTCAGATTCTGGAATATATTTTGAACGTGCGATACGGTCACGCACATCTTCTGTTCCGTCGATGATTTCAGCATAGTATGAACCGAGTTTCATCGCACGACGCGCTTCTTTTTCAAATGTTAAGATGAGTTCTAACATGCGATATTGTTTTTCACGAGAGGTGAATGTATCGACATCGTCAAACGCATTTTGTTGCAAGAAGTCTTCACGAAGCATTTTAGCGGTCATCATCGTTAGGCGGTCACGTTCAGATAATGATTCAAGACCAACTAAACGAACGATTTCTTCTAAGCTTGCTTCTTCTTGTAAAGTGTTCATGGCATGTTGCACATATTCAGACCAGTTTGCATGTACGTTTTCGTCCATGTATTTACCCACTTCTGGATCATACAATGAGTAAGATGTTAACCAGTTCATAGATGGGAAGTGACGTTTTTGGGCCAATGTTGCATCTAATCCCCAGAATACTTTGGCTACACGCAATGTATTTTGTGTAACAGGTTCTGAAGTATCTCCCCCTGGAGGTGATACGGCACCGATTGCTGTAATGGTACCTTCACGGCCATCGCTACCTAATGTTTCAACACGTCCAGCACGTTCGTAGTATTCTGCGATACGGCTTCCTAAGTATGCTGGGTAACCTTCGTCCCCTGGCATTTCTTCTAGACGTCCAGACATTTCACGAAGCGCTTCTGCCCAACGTGATGTTGAGTCCGCCATAATAGCTACGTTATATCCCATATCACGGAAGTATTCCGCAATCGTGATACCTGTATAAATAGACGCTTCACGAGCCGCTACAGGCATGTTAGAAGTGTTTGCGATTAAGATGGTACGTTCCATGATCGATTCGCCAGTTGTTGGGTCAATCAATTCTGGGAACTCATTCAATACGTCTGTCATTTCGTTTCCACGTTCTCCACAACCTACGTATACCACGATATCCACGTCTGCCCATTTTGCGATTTGGTGTTGCACCACTGTTTTACCAGCTCCGAATGGTCCTGGTACAGCTGCTGCTCCCCCTTTTGTTACTGGGAAGAAAGTATCGATAACACGTTGTCCTGTTAACATTGGAACTTCCGTATTTTTCTTTACTTTATAAGGACGACCACGACGTACTGGCCAACGTTGGATTAAGTTGAAATCACGTACGCCTGATTCTGTTTCGATTTGGTACACTGTATCTTCAATCTTGAAGTTTCCAGCTTCCACTTTTACTAATTTACCTTTCACACCGTAAGGCACCATGATTTTATGTTGTACAACTTTTGTTTCTTGTACATAACCGATAATGTCTCCGGCTTCTACTTCTTGACCCACAGCTAATGTAGGAATGAATTCCCACTCTTTTTCACGGTCAAGTGGATCCACATTTGTACCGCGGACTAAGAAGTCACTTTGTGATACTTCTTTAAATTTATTGAGGGGACGTTGAATCCCATCAAACATTTGAGATACAATCCCTGGCGCCAATTCAACAGATAATGCTTCCCCTGTTGTTTCGACGGGTTCTCCTGGTCCAATTCCTGAAGTTTCTTCATATACTTGAATCGATGCGATATCTTTACGCATTTCAATGATTTCACCGATAAGGCCTAAATGACCTACACGACAAATATCTTGAATATTCGCATCTTCCATTCCTTCAGCAGTCACAAGAGGACCTGATACTTTTACGATTCTTCCGATCTTCACTGAGGTACCTCCCTTAGGTTTAATTGGTTGGTTATAAGATGTTTTGTCCAACCGCTTTTTCAACATTTTCTTGAATTCTTGATTTTCCAATTCCTAAAGATCCTTTATGGTTTGGAATAAGGATGATGGCTGGTGAAATTTCTGCATCATAACGACGAATTGTTTCCGGAATCTGACTAGCAATAGCTTCCGTTACATAAATAATCCCAAATTGATCTCCAGCAAGTTCATCAATCGTCTTGCGTGCACTTTGCGCTTCATGGCAAGGATACACGTCAAACCCTAAAATTTTAAAAGGAAGGATGGAATCTTTGTCGCCCACTACGGCAATTTTATGAGACATAAACTGGTCGCATCCTTTCTCTTAATTGTTCTTCAGTAAACTCATTGTCCACACCTACTAGTAATAGACGAAGGTTTTTTACTTCCATCTCTAACGCATGAATATACGCAAGACTTGGCAGCGGTCCAAATGGTTCAAAAGTCGCTTCTTCTAGAATGTGATAAATCAATTCTTCTTTTAATAATTCCAATGCAAAGACTGGATGTTCTTCCTGTTCTAAAATCGCAACAATCTTGTCATAGTATGGAACGTGACGATATAGGTTAATAAGAGCCTCTGTGCCCTTTTCAAGCACTTCATCGATTAATAATGTCTTATCGACTGTTCCTTCGCTAGACAATACCCCAATTAAGAATGAGCGTGATTGTTTTTGCTTTGCAGCACGGATTAAGATAGTGATATTCTCCAAATCAATCATAATGTTCACGATTTGATGGATGACTTCTTGATTCATAGTACGGTCGATGAGTCGAAGATGTTTGAAATAGTAGCGATCCATAAATACATCGGCAGCTTCTAGGCGTCCAAAGTTTTCAAAATCAGCATACGCTTCACGAACACCTTCAATCATAATATCTGGTACATCGAGTGAATCTTGAGTTTCGACTAATTGATTTAAGGTTTCGAAAGAATAACGACCTAACGGAACACATAAATGCTTTAAGTCTTTTCCAGAGAACTTTGATTTCAGAAGAACTTTTAAATTATGGTAAGTGTAACGAATCGAGAATACATCAAGCAGTGATGCATCCGGAATGAGTTCTAACACCTCATCATAGTTGCGCTTCAAATGGGCATCTAAGACTGGATCGAACTGTCTTGATTCGAGAACTTCTTGTACATCTACCTCATAACTTGTCTTTTGCAAGGCTTCTAATGCTTGTTGTAAGGATTTAGATACGAGAATCCCATTCAATTGTTCCTTGGACAGTAATTGCTGTTCAAGAATACGAACGGTCGTATTCACTCCTGAATAGGCTAAATCATTCATTCCATCCCTCCTTACCCAATGAATGCTTTTCTAGCTAAGATAGGTGAATATTCTTCTTTTAAATCTTCAATTAATGCTTCGAATAAATAGTTATATTCGATACCTTCTTGTTTCAACACAAATCCTGCTTTCTTTGGAAGAGTTGCTGCGTCGATTTGGACAAAATTAAATTGCAAAGTTAACGCAGTTTTGTCTTCATCGCTCAAACGAGAAACAGTTTCCTCTCCAAAAGTAAGTGTTGTTTGTTGTTGTTTTGGTAATTTGCGAATAGCTGACTCGATAAAGAGACGTAATGTTTCCCCGCTCCAGGTAGACATTACTTGTAGAACGTCCTCAAATACACTCTCAAGAAGTTCACGTTTAACGCGCAAGACTTCTTTTTTACTTGCGTTCAAAATAGTCTGTTGCTCTTTTTCGTATTGTGATTTTGCTTCTTGTTTTAATGCAGTTTTCTTCGCCATTTCTTGTTGCGAATATTGTGCATTCATTTGATTGATACGTTCTTCTTGTTCTTTAGTAGCAACCTCAATTCGCTGCTTTGATTCTTTTTCTAAATCCGCTAGAATAAGTTGTTTTAGTTGCTCTAAATCTTTCAAGAATACCCCTCCTCTTAACCTTTGTTAATGATAATTAAGATAGAAGCAAGTAATCCTAAGATTGCGTAAGTTTCAACCATTGCGGCAAAGATAATCCCTTTAGTTGATTCTTCAGGTTTTTTCGCTAAGATTTGTACACCTGCTGCTGCTACTTTACCTTGGGCAATCCCTGAGAATAAACCAGTGAATGCGATTGGTAAAGCTGCCATGAATAAGTATAAACCAGCTGCTAAAGTCATTGAAGCTGACATGTTAATCATGATGAAGAAGGCAACGATAAATCCGTAGATCCCTTGTGTACCAGGTAATAGTTGTAAGATTAATGCTTGAACGAATTTTTCAGGTTGTTCTTTAATTAAGGCAGCAGCTGCTTCACCGGCAATCCCTACCCCTTTCGATGATCCAATCCCTGAGAAGATAATGGCAATTGCCATCCCTAGAGCAGCAAAGATTTGACCTCCACCATTTTCAGCGAAAAATGTTAACCAGTTTGTCATAATTATATTTCCTCCATTTATTCTGATTTCTGTTGTTTCATATCAACGTATTTTTCATATGTTTTGAACGGTTTTAATGCGTGTCCGCCACCGTCGTAGAATTTACCAAAGAATTCAACGAACTGTAGACGTAAGCCGTGAACGTAAGCTCCAAGGAATGAAAGGAAAATATTCAACCCTTGTAAGGCTACGATTAAGAAGATACCTGCTGTAAAACGTGCAACTGGTGGAAGGAATCCTACCAACATATTGAACGCACTTGCGATACTTCCCCCTGATACAGCTAGAGCCATTAAACGCGTGTAACTCACGACGTCTGCTACGTATCCACTAATTCCGTACAAGTTATATAGACCGCTCGCTAAACCTCCCCACTTGTTTTCGCTCGTTAGGACAGTTACGACTACAATCGCAACGGCTGCGATAATCGCAATCGATGAACCGATTGTCGCAATCCAAGAAATATTGAGTACCATTGAGCCTAATACATAAAGAATGATACCTGTAATAATGGCTAACCATCCAAGATGACTCGTGTAGGCATCGGCATATGCTTTTTTCTTTAGATTTGAGTAAGCCCCAAGTGATAAGCCGACCATAATCTGAATAACCCCGAAGATAATCGATAAGATCATAATCGTAATAAGGTCATTTGAGAGTGATAGTGGCTGGAATGGTAAATCCGCACCAAATGCTGATCCAAATATAATCCCCCAAATCATAACGGGGTAGCTTAATAAGTGGAAGAACTTCAAGTTGCGTTTCATTCCTTTATCAAAATGGAAGAACTTCAACATGATGAATGTTCCTAACCAGAGAAGTGCTCCGTATCCTAAGTCCGCAGCCATCATTCCGAAGAATGCAAGATAGAATGGCGCAGTATAAGGAGTTGGATCTAATTCTCCGTATTTTGGTAATCCATACATTTCTGTTAGGTTTTCGAATGGTTGTAAGAAGGCGTTGTTTTCTAACACCGTTGGCACTTCTTCGTACTCCTCTTTAGAAATTTCGAGTGGAAGGAAAACATACTCTCCTTCACCTAATTTTTCTTCTAATTGCATTTCTACTTCTTCTACTGCTTTAGTCGTCATCCAACCTTGAAGAACAAAGACATGTTCCCCATTCACTAATTCATTTTTAGCTTGTTCTTTTTGTAATTCGTTATAGGTAACTTCGGCAGAAAGCTGTAACTTGCGAAGAAGATCTTTTTCTTCTTGTAAGTCGTCTAACACTTTCTTTTTAGCCTCAACAACGGCTTTTTGCGTTTCCAGATTTTTCTTTAACTCAATAGAAGGAGCTTCCTCAAAGGCGTACCATACAATACTGAAATGTGCTTTAGCAAGTTCTGTTTTGGCTTCTAATTGTGCCTTTCTTGGATAGGTCACAAGAAGTCCGATTTCCTCACGCGTATGATACACTTCATGAACAGAAATCAATTCACTGTTCTTCAAAATTTCTAAGTATGCATTATCCACTGCTTGAGGAATGACACCCATCTTTGTCTTCGTATAAGGATGTTTGAAAATATCTTTTGGATAAAAATCAAGAACACTCCACTTACGTAACAGCGTTTCTTTTTCTCTCAGTTCTTTTAATTCATCCTCTTTTTTGCGTAAAGAAGAACGAATATTTTCAACATGTTGAACGAGCTCATCCGTATTCCACTTTGAAACTTCCTCTTGAAGTTCAGAGAGTGTAAACTGTTCTCTTGCAATTTTTAACTTTTGAATCATTGAAGGTTGCTTTTGATTTTTTTCAACAAAAGCAATCGCTGCATTAATTCCTTCGAACTGTTGTTGAAGAGTATTTACTTCTTGTTCATCAGCATCTTTTAAAACGATGGATTTTTGTATAAATAGTTCTTTTGCCTGTTCTAGCGAGGTTACTTCTAAAGATTGTAATTCTTGAATAGCATCTAATAAGTCATTTTGCTTTTCTGTAGGAGCAATTAACATGACTTTATTCATTTTAGCTATCGCCATATCTCTTCAACACCTCCTTCACAGTATCCTGAACTAAATCCTGCTTCAGATTATTGAAACGTTCTGTTAACGCATGAATTTCTGCTTTTTCTTCCTCTTTCACTTTCGCTTCAAAAGCCACTCTCTTTTGTTGATTTTTTTCTTTCAACTCCTTAACGTAAACTTCTAACGATTGTTCCATATTCGATTTTGCTTCATTCACTCTTTGATCTGTTGCTGCTTTCGTTTCAGAAAGCTTTTCGTCGAATTTTTCCTTCAACGCTTTCGCTTCAGATTCAATCGCTAAAACAGAATTTAGAATCTCTTGACTCATGTGACACCTCCAATCCATTCGTTTTCACGAATAGTAAAATGCTTTCCTTTCCATTATAAACTTTCTTTTGCTAGGTATCAAACGATAATTTACCAGTATTCTCGGGCAAAATGAAACTTTATAAATAGGAAGAAACACATCTTTTTTTTGAAAATTTTTCTTTTCCATTGCTTTTTAGAACATTTGTTCGTATAATAAATATGCAAACAAATGTTCGGAGGTATCGAAAATGGAACAACGCAAAACACCATTCACATCATTTATCAAACCATTATTAAACAAATTACACGTTTCTGAAGAAGAATATGAAGAACGAGACATCTTCTTTAAACCAACTATCATGCCACTGATTGATGTAGTGGAACAAATTCACCATAGTTATTATTTTAAGACACCGATTGTTCTTCACTTCGAAAAATATGACAATGCTGGGAATTTGATTACTTTTACTAAAAACGGATTGATTAAAAGTCCTATCCAAATGAATAATCACTTTGTTTTCTTAGAGCAAGAAACTGGGATTACCCATATTCTCAATGTAGAACAAATCGTTGCTTGCATGGAAATCGATTAACAAAAATACCATATATGGTATTTTTCTACTTCAGTTAAACTGAAAAAGGAACTCACAAACACTGTGAGTTCCTTTTTTATTCGATATTGCAAAACTTTTAATGGAAAAAATAATACTGCTAAATCAGAGTTTTATATCATTTTTTAGAATGGATTATTATTTAAAGAGCACTGTTTACCCCCAAATCCTTCGCACTGTGAAGGATTTTCCAACGGTCCATTTCTGAGCGCGATGCCTCGTATCCTTTTATAAAATCGGGGCGAATAAGCGTGCAAATTTTTGTTTGAATTTTTTCCATCGGGATTGTTTATCAAAATAATCTTTAGTTGCAATTGTACAATTATGTAAGTCTTTTAGAAAGTCTGTTTCTACTTGTCTAGCGACTTCTTCATTATAAATGAACGCATTGACTTCAAAATTTAATCGGAAACTTCGCATATCAAAATTAGACGTTCCAACCGTCACTAGTTCTCCGTCTACGATCATTGTTTTGGCATGTAAAAATCCATTTTGGTATACAAAGACCTTTACTCCGGATTGAATAATTTGAGAAGCATAAAATTCTGTTGCACGGTATACAATCGGATGATCTGGTTTACTTGGAATCATAATGCGAACATCCACCCCAGACAAGGCTGCAATCGATAAGGCTTCCTGAACGCTTTCATCGGGAATGAAGTAAGGGGTTTGAATCCATACAGATTTTTTTGCCATGGAAATCATCTTTATAAGTCCTAATTTAATCTTTTGTAAACTAGCATCTGGTCCTGTTGAGACGACTTGAATCGTATTTTGCCCCATTGACTCTACCACGGGGAAATATTCAGGAATGAACTCTCTTCGTTTGTCTTCATATACGGCAGCATTCCAGTCGATGAAAAATCGTGATTGTAGCGAATATACCGCATCTCCCACAATTCGTAAGTGAGTATCTCTCCAATACCCGAGTTTTCCTTTTCCTAGATATTCATCACCAATATTAAATCCACCAACATACCCTATTTTTCCATCAATCACAACAATTTTACGGTGATTTCGGTAATTGATACGCCAGTTAATGAATCCTAACGAATAACCAAAGAAGGCAACCGTATGTCCACCTGCATCATGCAGTTTTTTCCAAAATCCCTGTCTAGTCGTACGAGCTCCTAGGGCGTCATAAATGACGAGCACTTCAATTCCTTCTCGTGCTTTTTCAATTAGAAGATCCATAATTTCATGCCCAATCGTATCATCATTAAAAATGTAATATTGAAGGTGAATATGATGTTGGGCCTGCTCAATATCTGCCTTTAACTGAGCAAATTTATCTTCTCCTGACACGTACAGAGTCACTTCATTGTTTTCTGTAATAATGGCATCATCGGTTTCTAAAAAGAAGGAAGCTAAATCTTCTTGATATTCATTTTTAAAACGAAACTTGGGAGCACCTATTTTTTCTTTGGTTCTTTCTAAATCTCTTTGTTGCTGTTCGACCAATTCTTGAAGGCCAACTGTTTCTTGAGATTTCATATTAAAAATCCGTTTTTTCCGAATTCTTCTTCCAAAAAAGAAATAGATAATAAATCCAATAATCGGTAGCATGATAAGCACAATAAGCCAGCCCCAAGTAGCCGCAATTTCTCTGGGCTCCCTAAACACTGTGATGACTGCCCCAATCGTATTCGCAAGAATGATGAGGTAAAGGAATGAAGTAATAAATTCCATACGCTCTCCTTTCTTTATTTAAATAAAAAAGACCACGACGAATCAAGGCCTTTTTATTTTTAATTAATCATTTAATAGATGAGATTGTTCTCTACGTGATAAGAAGCGAGTTCCTTTTGGAATATAAACATCTCTTTTTACGTAAATAAGTGTTACAAAGATGAGTAAAGTCACAGCAAGCGTCACTAAAAAGTTCGTCCCAAATCCGAAAACGCCTTGAGCTAAACTCACTTTTTCTGCAGAAAACACTGTTGGAGCTCCAATTCCAGTAGCAATCACATGGAATCCATAACTTACAATAGTTGCAATTAAACTTGCTGTTACAACATTTAATGTAGTAGACGACGTACGCGCATTAAACGCTGTACGGACCGTGTTTCTAGCAAAGAATCCTGAAAGACCTACAAAACCATAGGCCATGAAGGAATCATGTAGAGAAACAACGAGGAATCCTGCTCCTGTTGGATGTAAGAATACATGGAGTAATCCAAAGAGGACACTCGCAATCGTTCCCCAAATTAATCCTTGTCTTAGAGACACAAAAATTAATGGAAGAATCGCTAAATCCACAAAGAAAGGTAGGCTTTCTTGAGGGATATAGGATAGAGCTACTGAAACCACAACAGCTCCTAATACTTCAAGTAAGATTTTTACTGCTTTTGAATTCATTCTAATCTCCTTAAAAATCGTTATTTTTTATAATTAGAGGCTTCCATAATCATTGGTAAAATGACTGGACGACGTTTCGTTTTATCGAATAGATAACGGCTAAGAGCATCACGAACCTCTTGTTTTAATCTTGGCCATTCGAAATCTTCACTTGCCAAGTTTTCTTCAACAACATCTGTTACAATTTTTTGAGCTTCCGTTAGTAATTCCTCACTTGTTTTCATATATACGAATCCACGTGAAATAATTTGAGGGCCACTCAAAATCTTACCTAGTCTTCTAGAAATCGTCACAACGGCAACAAAAACACCGTCTTCTGATAGAATTTTACGATCTTTTAGAACGATATTTCCAATATCGCCCACGCCGATTCCGTCGACCAATACATTTCCTGCTGCTACTTGACCAGAAGCATTCATTTGGCCATTTTCAATTTCTACGACATCCCCTTTTCCAGGAATGAAGATGTTCTTATATGGAATTCCTAATTCATTCGCTAATTCCGCATGCGCTAATAAACTACGATACTCCCCTTGAACCGGAATGAAGAAGGTTGGTTGCAACAAGTTAATCATTAATTTCAAATCATTAGGAGTTGCATGGCCACTTGCTTTTTTACTGTTTGCCATTTCAAACACTTCCGCATCTGCACGATAGATTAAATCCTTCGTACGAGCAATTTGAGTTTCCATCGCAACTGAAGGAGTCGTTGCAATATACACTAAATCTCCTTCATGCAAGTTTACCTGACGATGACGTCCTAATGCCATTTTTTGAAGAGCTTTAATTGGCTCTCCAGCATTTCCAGTTTCTAAAATGACAAGTTCATTATCTGGTAATTTTTTCATTTGATTGAAAGTAATAATCAATTCTTTATCAGGAACTGTTAATTTATTCAGACTCAATGCGATATTAACAATTTCTTCCAGTTCTGAACCTGTTAGGAAAATTTTGCGTCCAGATTCATATGCTGCATTGATGACTTGTTGAATCCGTAAAATATTACTTGCTACACAAGCTACCACAATACGACCTTGCGCATTTAGGAAAGTTTCTAACATCGCTTCAGCAATTTTACGGTCACTGACATTTTCAACAGGACTTTCCGCATCACTTGAATCGCTTAATAGAGCAAGAACATAGTCTTCCCCAACATCTGTAATACGTCCAAAATTCGTTTGATATTCCACTGAAGCACTTTGATCGAATTTGAAGTCCCCTGTATATACGATATTTCCTTCGCTCGTTTTAATCACAATCGCCAATGAATCTGGAATCGTATGGGTTGTTTTAAAGAATTTAATCGTAGCACTTGCAAAGTCAATTTCTGTATTTTCAGTAACTTCGTGGTAGTCATTAAATCCTTTCACTAATTTCGAAGATTCAACATAGTATTTCGCTAATGCAATCGTTAATTTTGAACCAAAAACGGGTGCATCAATATTTTGTAAGAAATAAGGTAATGCCCCTACCGCATCGGCATGTCCGTGCGTTAAAAACACCCCTGCAATTCTCTCTTTGTTTTCTTCTAAATAACTGAAGTCTGGGATGACAACATCAATCCCTAGTAATTCATCTTCCGGATAAACTAAACCGCAATCTAGCACGAAGATGTCTTCTTCAACTTCAACGGCATATAGACTTTTACCGTTTTCTCTCACGCCACCTAGTGCGATGATTTTAATTGAACTCATGATTTACCTCTCATTTTCTTTTATTTACAATTATTTCTTTTAGGCGGACTTCACCACCATATATGCTCTTTTAGAATACCATAATTGTCGACATATTGCGAATTTCAAAGTCCTTCCACGATGCTCTTTTAGTGTGCATTAGAACTCTTTCATTCATTCCTTCGATTCGAAAAAAAATCCTTTTAAAAGTCCTAAGCTTCTTACTTTGTTAAAGCAAAAAAGACCGAGAAACTCTCGGTCTTTCCTTTTACTGTTCTTGTACCTTGTCAATCATATCTTGAATCGTTTTTTGATTATAAAATCGAATTTGTTCTTGGATTTGTTCTTCTTGTAGTTTGCCCATAATTTTTCCCATTCGAGAACTTACTAGGCAAGAAGGGTCTGAAGCGTCTTTAAACGTTTTTTCTAGGCGCGCATCTTCAGAAACGAGTATAAAGATATCTCCTAATTTTATTGTAGAGGGATCTGAAATCCATTGATATCCACCCTGTTTTCCAGCAGCTGTACTCACCCATCCTTTTTTCACAGCTAAACTCATGAGCTTTCTGACAATAGCCGGATTACTACAAGCGTTAAAAGCCAGCTCTTTACTGGAATAACGATTATCATGATGAATCGCTAAATAGGTTAGACAATGAATCATTACGATGAAGTCATTTCCCATTAAATCACCTATTGAATCATTCCGAATACATCATTCAATGCTTCAGCCATTGTTGGGTGTGTAAAGATTTGATCGCGAAGAACTGTGTAAGGTAAGTTTGCATTCATTGCAGTTGCAATAATATTAATCACTTCATGTGCTTCTTCTGCAAATAATGTTGCACCAACGATTTGGTTATTTGAAGCGTCCACTAACACTTTATAGAATCCGACTTGGTTTCCAATAATTTTAGCTTTTGGAATCGCCATTGCAGGGAGTTTGGCAACTTTCACTTCGATACCAGCTTCTTTTGCTTGTTTTTCATTTAAACCAACGCTTGCTAAAGGTGGGTTAATGAACGTTGCTGTAGGGAATTTCGCACGTTGTTTCGTTGAATAGCTTGTATCCCCTGCTAAGAAGCGTTTAACGATACGGAAATCATCTAATGATACGAATGTGAATTGTGGTCCACCGTTCACATCACCCATTGCAAAGATATGAGGGACATTTGTTTGTAAAAATTCATTTACTTGAATCGTACCACGTTCGCTTACAGTCACTCCTGCTTTATCTAAATCTAATCCTTGAATATTTGCACGACGTCCTGTTGCTACTAAAACCGCATCTGTAGTAAAGGCTAAAGGTGTTCCTTCTCCCGTTACCGCTTGAATGATTACTTTTCCATCTTCTTGGTGAACATTTTTTAATTGAATTCCTAAGTTAAAGGAAATCCCTAATGACTCCAATTGCTCTTTAACAGCTGAAGATACATCATCATCTTCACGAGGTAAGAATGTATCAAAGACATCCACTACGGTCACTTTTGTCCCGAATTGAGCATAAGTTGCCGCAAATTCTAATCCAATAAATCCACTACCAATGATGACTAGGCTCTCAGGATATTCTTCCACATCCATAATTGTTTCGCTAGTATGAATATTTCCTCCAATCGTTAACCCTTCTACTGGTGGAACAAATGGTGTAGCACCTGTATTAATAAAAATACGTTCTGCTTTAAATAATTTTTCTCCTTCTGCAGTCTCTACAGCTACAGTATGGTCATCCACAAAACGAGCAGTTCCGTCAATAATGGTTGTTTTTTCAACAGAATCTACTTTATTGTAGTTCGCTTGGTTTAATGCAGAAATTAAAGCCTTTTTCTCTTGAACGCTCTTTGCATAATAAGTACTTGCTTCTTCTGTTGAATATTGTTTACGAGCAGCTTTTGTCGCTAATTTTTTAGTTGGAATACATCCAACATTAATACAAGTACCTCCGTACATTGCTTTTGATTTTTCAATAAGGATTGTTTCTTCTCCTTGACTTCCTAAATAACCGGCTAAAGTCTTTCCAGCTTTACCGAATCCGATAATAATATTTTTCACTGAAGTTGTCATATAAATCACCTTTCTAACTGTAATTATTTTTATTACACTTTGGAGTATACACTGTTTTCCAAAAATTTCAAAAGAATCTGCTCACAGTTTTGAAAAAAATTTAAAAGGCACCTACATGACGTAGATGCCTTCCTCATAAACGTTTATAAAAAAGATTTTAATTGGGTCACTAATTGCTCTAACGCTTCGCCTTTTGGTTGATACTCCTCAGATGACATTTCATCCCAAGGAACCCACCACACAGGACCTCGACCATTATGACCATAATCCTTCATATCTCCTGATTTTCTTGGAAATAGATGCCAATGGACATGCGCATCTCCATTTCCCAGTAATTCGATATTCATTTTTTCCGCATGAAATGCCTTTGCAACAGCTTCTTGCACAATACTCATTTCTTCGAGAAATTTAAGTTTTTCTTCTGGTTCCATTAGATGCAATTCCGTTACGTGTTTTTTTGCAAGGAACAAGGTGTATCCTTTAAAATACTGTCCATCCCCTATCACTACATAACCTGTTTCAAGTTCTTTAACAAAATGCGGATTTCTTCCTTGTTTGATCAATTCAATCCGCTCACAAATGAGACACATTTACTTACCCCCTATAGCTTTCTCAGCTCTTTTTATACTGTCTGGAGTAAATTCTCTTTTTTCAAAAATAAATGAATTAATTTCGGTAGTCCCCGTCATGTAGCCTTCATTATCCACATCCTTAATAGTGATAGTGATATGAAGTCCTTTTGGCCTAGTTTCAACCGATACCGTTTTTAGCAACGTTTTCCTTTTCCCTTGATATACATAATCTAAATAGAACGGAGAAACACTTCTTTCTGATTTAGAAATGTCTACTGCTCCTTTTGTTCTAGAATGAGCTGCTAATTTTTTTAAATACACTCGATCCTCTGGAGAGTTAATGTCGTTCTCAGAATATTCACCAATAATCAATTCTTCTATATTCTGATTTGATTGATTGATGATTTCATAAGAAAACAAAGCATCATCATTATATTTTGGACGAATAAAACTAAACAAAACCCATAGAAGCCCCAGTAATACAAGGCCTATCGCAAACTGTAAAATCAATTTAAATAGTCTTTTTGAACCCAATGTTTTCATTTCACACCTCGATTAAATGAATGTCGGTTGGAGTTTTGCTAATAATAGTGATGGCTTCTTAATTTGCGCATACTATCGAACTATTTTCTTACTCATTGGATAATGGTTTATAAAATGAGCGGTTATCTAAACCAAATACGCGTTCTGAGAATGCTCCTGGTTCTGTTTTATCGAGTGCATTCGACATCATTGTAATCGTCGCATCTAATAAGTCGATATGGTGCAGTACCTCAGCTTCAAGTAGTTGTGGTCGAACTGGAGACCCGTATTCTAACTTTCCATGATGTGCTAACACTAAATGTTTCAACAAGAGAACTTCTTCTTGATTTTCGTCAATTCCTAGTTCTTCGCAAGCTTTTGTAATCTCTTCGTCCATAATCACGATATGCCCGAGTAAGTTCCCTTTCAAGGTATACTCTGTTCCAATAGCCCCTGATAGTTCCATGGTTTTGCCGATATCATGAATAATAACGCCCGCAAATAATAGTGAACGATTGATTTGAGGATATTGACCTGCAATCGATTTAGCTAAACGCAACATGGATAATGTATGGTAACTTAGCCCTCCTACAAAGGCGTGATGATGACGTTTAGCTGCTGGATATTCAAAAAAGGCTTCTTGATATTTCCCTAGAATATTATGGACAATTCTTCTAAAATACGGATTTGTAATCTCAAACATTAATTGATTGAATTCTTCTTCCATTTCTTGTTTCGTCATCGGAGCGTGTTCTACAAAGTAGCTTGCAGAAGTCGGCTCTCCTTTTGACGCATCCGTTAGACGAAGACTCACAATTTTGACTTGCGGAGAATTATTGTATAGTTCCCGTTTTCCATTTAAAAGAACCACTTTTCCTGGAACATATTTTTCAATATCTTCAGAGGTTGCGGACCAGTACTTTCCATCCATTTGACCAGACTGATCTTGGAAGGTAAACGCAATAAAAGGTTTCCCATTTTTTGCCATTCGTACGTCCGCAGATTTAATAAGTAGGAAAATCTCAAAGCTGTCATCTACATTATATTCATATAATTTCTTTGTCATAAATTGACCCTCTTTCTCTTTAGCTCAACTTTAGAATGTTCTCTTTTGAAATTTCTGTAGGAACTTCCGTAGTAAAGTAAAATACTTGTGTTACACGAGATAGCTCTTCCATTAATTCTATCATAATCGATAGCCGTTCTCTATCAAAGTTTACGAATCCATCGTCAATCAGAACCGGAATTTTCATTTTCTTAGCTAATTGGAAAATAAAGGCAAATCGAATCGCAATATACAATTGGTCCAATGCCCCTTTTGAAAGATAGAAAGCTTCCATCCACTGACCATTTTGCTGCTGTACTTTCGCCTGTGTATCGCTCAAATGAATCTTCGTATATTGTCCCCTTGTTAATCGGCTAAAAATACGACTCGCTTCCTCTACAATCAATGGAACTTTCGTCGGAACCTTTTCATCTAGTTGCTTTAAGATCCATTTTGCAGCATACACTTGAGTTGCCCAATCCTTCATCGCTTCCTGAGCTTCGAATCGTTCAAAGTCCGCTTCCATTTGAAGATCTTCTACCTGCTCATCTTCTTCCAATAGTTCCGCCTTTGTTTGGAGACTTACTAGTTGGTCTCTGACTTCTTTACGTCTACTTTCCAACTGCGCCTTCGTGAAAACCTCGTCTTGAAGTTCTTCTTCAAGCGTTTCACGTTGCAAGCTTTCTTTTTCATCACTCGAGAAAATAGCGACTTGCTTTTCAATATAGGCTCTTTTTTGCGACAAGGCTACTCGATGGTCCAGAGTTGCCAGGTGACTTCTAAAGGCTTCTATCGTTGTAATGCCAAGAGGACGCAAGCTATTTAGCAATTCCTCTCTTACTTCTGTTGCATCTTGTTCTAATTGCGCTAAATGTTGCTCTTTCTTCAGGATACTTTCTTGGAGTTGTTCCATTTTAGCTTCTCTTTTTTGAGAATTCATCCATGCCTCACGAATGATTCCTAGTTGTTGCTGGACAGTTGCCGGTGCAGTGATCTGTTCATTTTTCCAGAAGTCTTGAATTTCTTCTTTAAATGCTGAAAGTCTTTCTTCCAACTGATTCCACTGTGCCTTCTTTTGTATGAAATCATTAACATTACGTCCTTCGTTTCGGCTAATAAAGCGTTTGGCATCTTCTAAGGTCACCTCAATGCCTTTATCCAAGAGAATTTGTTGAACACGTTCATTCTCTTTTTTGCTCTTTGGAGAAATGACTTGTCCGTTTTTTTGTAAAAAGAAAGCTCCTGCAACCCCAAGACCGCTAGCAATGATCACACTCACTAGCACTTGATTGGTTAAAAATCCAACAACAATCATCACGATAATCCCAATCAGCCCTATGAGTATTTCTGTTCGCATCGATGTAGTAGATTGATTTTCCCTTTGCATTGCATCGAATTTGGCGAGTTCGGCCTCTGTAAAGGGTTGAACACCTTCTCTTTGAACACCGATATTTCCAGGATGAGTCTTCAACTCACGTTCCAATTCAAAGGTACGTTCTTCAATAGCAGCCACACTTTGAGCTTTTGTATAAAGTGCTTCAAGCTCTGTGTCTTCTGTAGCTTCCCCTAGAGTTTGAACTTGGTCTTCTGTTCGTTTTAACTCTTCTTTTGTCTGTTCGATTTCTTTTTCAAACGAACGTAAGCAATGATTCGCCTCTATCGCCTTAGAATGGTCATATTCTTTTGGTAACTCGTACTGTCCTTCAATTGCGCGGTATTCTTCCAATGCATCAAAATAGGTATGCTTTTCTTCTAAAGCATCTATTCTGTTTTGAATCTTGGAAAGTTTTGTCGTCAATTCCTCTTCTTCTTGTTGGAGCCCTTTAATAGCATGAAGATATCCTTCATAGAGTGTATTCTCGCTTTTTGTTTGCGACAAACGATTCGTTAAGTCCTCGAGTCGATCGATTCGCTCATTGAGTTCTAGTTTTTTGGCTTGAGGTCGGTATAGTTTATTCGCATCGTTCAATAGACTTTGACTCTGTTCATATGCCCCTTTATGTCCCATGACACTGAGACTATATAAGAAACGATGCATTTCTTCTTCATTACTAAAGACGTTTTGTTGTAACTCCTCCTCATTAAATCCAAAAAGAGAATGGTACTCACTCAATGTTAATTCGTGAAGGATGCGCTCCAGCATAGACTCTGGTAACGCCTGACCCGTTTCGGCCGATTTTAATACTAATTTCTTTTGAGAACCTACTGCAGTTCTTTCAATGATGAGAGACCCTAGTCCTTCATCTTCAATCCACATTCGCCCGCCCCGCGTATTCGTATGAAGTGGCTGATAAGGATACACCCCATTCTTCTTTTGCTTAAAATCAAAGAGCATTTGTTCGATAAATCTTCGAATGGTCGTCTTCCCAGATTCGTTCAGCCCTTGAACGACTTGTAAGTTCGGATGGAAGGTAAACGTCTCATGTTCCCATTTTCCAAAATGATCGATTTCGATTTTTGAAATATACATTAACCTTCCTCCCTTCCTAAAAAGCGAGCTTCTAATAAACGCATCGCACGTTCGTGAATCTCTTCTTGAACATCTTCTTGATGGAGAAACTCACTCATCCATTGATTCGCAAACCCGCTCTTTGCAATCTCCATTTCGGAAAAAATCGTAGAATCCTTCTCCCCTACTAAAGAGATTCCAGAGACGCCGCGTAAAGGCTCTATCATTCGCTCTCTAATACTCATTACACTCACAAGTGAGCCTCTTTCTTCCAATAAAGAATTCACTTCTTGTGCGAGTTGCTGCAACTCTTCTCTTGTAAACAGCGACTCTTGTATTTGCAAAAAGACTGTAACGAGGCTACGTTTTTCTACTTTTGGAAGATCCTCTACAATGAGATAAGGAACAGTTTCAAAACGAGCACTTTCTGTAATCCTTATTGTGACGTCCATCCAATCCATTGTACTCGTCTCAATAAAGTGAATCTGTGGAGGCCGCCCTGAAGTGATTTCGACTAAAAGCGCTCCTTTTTCTCCACTCTCAGATCGATCAGCTCCCTGTGTTGTTCCACTATACCAAGCACATGGATTCTGTGATACTTCTTGGCAATGATGAATATGCCCTAGCGCCCAGTAATCATAGTTTTTAACTCTTAATTCAGGAATTGAAAAAGGAGCATAGCGCCCACTGGAAGAAGTCACCTCACCATGTAAAACCCCAACATGAACATCACAGTGTGGACTCTTGATAGGATACTCTTGTACTTTTCGTTCAGGGATAACAGGAATATCATAACTAAATCCACTAAAGGCCACACGTTCTCCCGTTTTTGTCTCTAGTTCAATTGTTTCAACAGTACTTCCAAAAGTATAAATGTGGTCTCCTGACACATAAGGAGTCCCCGCATCATGATTGCCAAGCGCTACAACGACAGGAATTCCAAATGGTGACAGGCGATTCAGTTGCTGTTGAAGAAACAACTTTTCTTTGATAAAGGTCCGTTGGCTATCCAATAAATCTCCTGATAAAACAAGTGCATCCACTTCTTCTTCAATGGCTTTATTTACAACTGTTTCAAAAGCATCAAAGGCAGCCTGTTTTAACTCCCTTGCGATCTCACGATGATTCTTTCCAATGCCTGCATAAGTAATCCCCAGATGGACATCTGATGCATGGATCAATTTGACCATTCTAGTTACTCCTTTCTTTTCTTCAAAAAAAGCATATTTTCCTGAACCGTCTTTCGTGCGTTCAAAGAAAATATGCTTTGGATCGATTCTTATTAAAACCGTTTGATTGAACTATTTACCATTATAAAGCTCTTGAAGTGGATTTGTAATGATACGGTTAATGTCTTGCATAATTGTATTCAAGCGTTGCTCCGCTTCCATTAATGCTTTAATATATTCATTTTCGCTCACTTTTTGTCCTAATTCTTGAGCTTTTTGAATATCTTCTTCCGTAATTTCTTGTCCTGAATATTGTTTTTGTTGTAATTCGATATTCACTTGACGGAATTCATCGAATAATGCTTTTGCTGTTTCATCTGCTTCAATGGCTTCGAAGCTTGCTTTAACTGTTTTGAATTCTGCTAAATCACGCAAATCACGTTCTAATTGGTTTGCTGTATCATAAATATTACTCATCTTTCATCCTCCTGATTGTTTTATTTTATTATAACATATCGTCGTCTACTACACTACAAATACGAACGTACATTCGTACTATCGATTTTTAAATTTATTCCAGATATTTTTTCCCCATTCCTGAAGTTGATTCCAGATTTGTTCTCCAGTCTTTTGGGCATCCTGAATAAAATTATCTAGCGTATTATTTTGATTTTTCTGATTTGCTTGTTTGGTTTTTACAGGCTCTACATTAAATGCCGTATTGGCTGTATATTGCAGTAAGCCTTCCATCTCTAGTTTAAAGAGTGGACCTACCCCTTCTCTACTAGAAGCTGATAAGGAATAATTTCCGGATTGGTCATACCCCATCCAAGTTGCCACCACTACATCCGGCGTGTATCCAATCATCCATTGGTCCCTAGAACCATTTTCATTATTAAGAGCTTCTGTAGTTCCTGTCTTTCCGGCAATAATTTTACCTGAAGGGGAAAATGGAGCTCCTAGCCCTTCTTGACCATAGACTGTTAGAAGCATGCTTGTCATCTTCTTAGCTACTTCTTCAGTTGTTACACGATTGTCTTTAACCGCTGTATTATCAACAATGACTTTCCCGTTTGCATCTACAATTTTAGTAACAAAACGAGGTTTCGTACGAACACCTTTATTGGCAAAGGCTGTATAAGCTGAGGCCATTTGGATTGGAGAAACCCCTTTTGTAAGTCCTCCTAAAGCAATTCCTAAATATTCATCTCCTGGATCGGTTTCAATTCCAAATTGATGGACTTTTTCGATTCCTTTTTTCAAACCAATTTTATCTAATAACCATACTGCAGGAGCATTCCAACTTTGGTTCAAAGCTTCTGTCATCGTCACAGTTCCTTGATACTGTTTATTCCAGTTTTCTGGAGTATATTTGTCTGACCCATAAGAACGTTTCTCATCCACGAGTACAGAATTCGGTTGGTATCCTTCTTCCAGAGCAGAAGTATATACAGCTAATGGTTTAAACGTAGAACCGGGTTGTGCTTGTAGTTGAGTGGCACGGTTAAATCCTCGGAAGGTATGTTTCTCATTCGTACGTCCTCCAACCGTTGCTAGGACATCCCCATTTTGTGGATCCATAGCTACAGAAGCCGCCTGAGCAATCGTTCCATCACTAGCTTTCGGGAATAACCAACTATTGGAGAAGGTTTCTTCCATATCTGCTTGCATCTTTTGGTCTAAGCCTGTATATATTTTATACCCTTTATTTAGCAGTTCTTCTTCACTAATCCCATAATTATTAGTAATTTCGTTAATAACGGCATCAAAATAATAAGGATATTTATAACGAGAGTTTGCTACATAAGCGTCTTGAACCGTAATGACTTCCGCCCCAGCTTTATCCGCTTCCTCTTGCGTAATTTTTCCATTAGTCACCATTAATTGTAACACTGTAGCACGACGTTTCACCGTTGCTTCCATATCATCGATTGGATTATACACATTAGGTGCCTTTAAGCTTCCGGTTAATACGGCAGCTTCACTAATCGTTAAATCTTTGGCACTTTTACCAAAGTAACGTAAAGACGCATTCTCAATTCCGTATGCACCGTTACCAAAGTAGGCATTATTTAAATACATCTCTAAAATTTGATCTTTCGAATATTTCTTTTCCAGCTCAAAACTTAAAAATAGTTCTTTTGCTTTTCTTAAAAACGTCTGATCTTGTGTTAGAAAGGCATTCTTAGCCAACTGTTGGGTGATGGTACTTCCTCCACCTGTGACACGACCGCGATTGAGTAATAACCCAAATGTGGCACGTAAGAACCCCATTGGATCAAACCCATGGTGATCATAGAACCGCTTATCCTCGGTAGAAACGAGGGCATTAATCATATTTGGAGAGATTTGATCGATGGTCACAAATTCTCCTTTGTTGATGTTTAAAACTCCCGCTTCTTGATTATTGCGGTCATAGACTTCTGTTACTTGTACCATCCCAGCTCTTAAACCACTAACATCAGTAGTTTTAGCGGTATAGACTAAAAATGCTGAAAATGCCGTAATAGCCGTAAGAATGAGGACAAGAATTAATTTCGTCACATGGAATTTTCTCCAAAAACGACGAATGGCTAACATAATTTTATGATTCCAAACTCTTTTTATAATCGATGGTTGTGTAGGCTCTTCTGTATGACGATGTTCGACTGTCTCTTCTTGTTCTTGATCATGTGTCACGTGATCGACATGATCTTTTTCATTAAATTCTTCGTTCATACAATCCTCCTTTTAAATTGAATCTATTATACTGTACCACAAAAACTTTTAAATCCACATAAAAGTTTTTGACCTTTTACAAAAAATTAAACGATTCTTCTTTTACATCCCAGTCTTTCTACTATGTCCCATAAAAGAAATAAAGGACGAAGGAAATCTCTTCCTTACGTCCTTATGATGTCATACTGCAAATAGTCTTTCTAAATCTTCATTACTAAACGCTTGGCCTTCTGGTTCGTTCACACGTTCAATTGTTGCTCCTAAAGCACGCAATTTTTCATGGAATTCAAAGTATCCACGGTCTAAGAACTGTAATTCTGTGACTCTTGTATATCCTTTAGCGACCATACCCGCAATAATTAATGCCGCCGCTGCACGTAAATCCGTTGCTTTTACTTCTGCACCAGACAAGACAGATGCACCCGTCATCACAGCTGTGTGAGAATCAATTCGGAATTGAGCTCCCATACGACGCATTTCTTCTAAATGATTGAAACGGTTCTCGAAAACTGTTTCCGTCATCGTACTAGTTCCTGTTGCTAGTAATTGGGCAATCGTCATTTGCGCTTGCATATCTGTTGGAAATCCTGGGTGAGGTAATGTTTTCACATCGGTAGGTTTCAATGAATCTGGGCCAATCACACGAATGCCATCTTCCTCTTCAATAAATTGAACACCCATTTCCCCTAATTTAGAAATTAATGGTTGATTGTGCTCCGCAATTGCATCTTCAATAAATACGTTCCCTTTCGTTACCGCTGCTGCGACCATGAAAGTTCCTGCTTCAATACGGTCAGGGATAATTGAATGGATGGTTCCATCTAAACGTTCCACCCCTTCGATACGCATATTTTCAGTCCCTGCACCTACAATTTTAGCACCCATTTTATTTAAAATATTAGCTAAGTCTACGATTTCTGGCTCACGAGCTACGTTTTCTAAGTGAGTAGTTCCTTTTGCTAATGTTGCGGCCATCATAATATTTTGAGTGGCACCTACTGATGGGAAATCTAGGTAAATACGAGCTCCATGAAGTTCGTCTGCATGCGCTTCAATATATCCCTCTGTTTGAACGATTGTTGCTCCCATCGCTTCGAACCCTTTTAGGTGAAGGTCGATAGGACGACTACCGATGGCACAACCACCTGGCATCGCCACACGCGCATGTCCAAAACGAGCTAATAGTGGTCCCATCACAACGATTGACGCACGCATTTTGCTCACATATTCAAAAGCAGCAGTCGTTGTAATATCTTTTGTAGCATTCAACGTAATAGCTTTTTCTTCTTCATCAAATGTGCTTAATACGTTTAGGCTTCCTAATACGTTTAACATCATATGTACATCTGATAAGTTCGGTACATTTGTTAAATGAGTAACGCCTTTATCTGCCAAAATACTTGCTGCTAAAATCGGTAATACCGCATTTTTAGCTCCTTCAACTTTTACTGTCCCTTGAAGTCGTGTATCGCCACCGCGAACGATCATCTTTTCCATGAAATAACCTCCGAAAACTCAATCCAATTACTGTATCACATTTTGAATATACTGATTTAAATAGTCTGATAAATCGAATATGACTTTTGCTATACTTGCGCCCATCCAAATGGCGATAAGTAAAAAGAGGATTCGTGCTTCTTGTACGCGCCCTTTTTTCAGGATTTTTTCAATTTGAATTCCTTGAAGCGCCCAGTAACTCAGTACAATAAAAGCAATAATTAACGTCATTCTAACCATCAATGTTACTTGAATCATACGTATTCCCCCAGTCATATACTGCCTTTCTATACTACCATATTTGACCATTAAAAAAAAGCAGGAGATATCTTCCTGCTTATCCAATGAAGTAAAAACATCCTAGTCTAATAAGTGCGGCTAAAATCAGGCTTAAAAATAACGTTTTTTTAGAGTCTTGAATGAATATTGCTAGTAGAGTCATCCCTAAAAACAGAATGGGGATTGAACCTAATATTAGAGGATGAATTCCTCCAATCTCAAAGAGTAAAACTGCCTTGATGCAGAACATTAATAATACAGAAGGCCACATCATCCTCACTAATATTCGTCCTATAAAAACGCAGTTTCGGCTTCGAACTAGTATCAAAAGTCGCATGCTCTCATACTCATTAATAAAATACATCAAAATAAGAACTTCCATTACCATTAAGAAAACACTTAAAAGATGCCCAAAAAGAAAGGTAACGGGTATAAAGCTGAAGTGAGCCTCGATATAAAACGACGGTAATGGATGAAACAAATTCCATACTATTAACAAACCAAAAAGATAGAGAATCCACTCTCGAATTGGAAATAACTGTTTCATTGAAGAATCAGCTTCCCTTCTTCCATCAAATATTCCTTATCAAACTGTAATTCGGCTAAATTATCATGAGCAGCAATCACAATCGATTTTCCTTCTTTGTGAAGCTGTTGGACTAGTTGATGAAACTGTTGAAGTGATTTTTTATCTAGTCCTCGAGTTGGCTCATCTAATAAAATTAAATTTTGATCCTCCATCACAGCTTGAGTAATCCCCATTTTCTGACGCATTCCAACGGAATATTTTTTCACGTGAACTTTACTATCAAAATCTAAATCAAAATTATTCACTATTTCTCTAATTTTTGATTCATTGTAATTTTTATTGATAGATGCTAAAAATTTAAGATTCGTTTTTAAACTACTTTCTTCCATGAACGCTGGATTCTCAATCAAAGCTCCAATTCGTACATTACTATCTAAAACAACTTCACCTTTATCCGGCTCCAAAATATCACAAAAAAGCTTAAATAAAGTAGACTTTCCGCATCCATTAGCTCCTACAATATGAATAAGCTCTCCTTGTTCAATTTTGAAATCAACCTCTTCTAAAATCACTTGAAAGCCAAATTTTTTGGATACATTTTTTAATTCTAACATGAGTACCTCCCCTTCACTCTCGTAATAGAAACAATATCGTAAAATAAGATGTTAATGAAAATAGGATAGAACCAATAATAGCCATATTTCTATTACACCCAATAGAAATCGTATAGATGATTAATCCCGAACAAATTAAATACACGCTTTTTAATAGAGCAAATATCAGCATCAGTTTTGAAAATGCTTGTCCATTCATCATTTGGAATAGTAACGCTAAGGAGAATTGAGCAACAAAATAACAAACAACTGAAACTAACACAGTTCCCAATTGATAAAATTGATAGTTTTTCTCCCCAACTCTTTGAATGAGAAGGTAACGGATTTGATGTCGTCTCTAAATGACAACCCCTAGTAAAACTAATAATAAGGTGTCTGAGAAATATGCTGTAAAATGGGAAGACAATAAGTCTAGTATTAAGTTACCGAAAATTTGCCCTTTTAAAACAAAAGAGACTCCAGAAACAATCGATAATCCATACACCCATTGTTGTCTTTTTCCTTTTAGGAGCTCATTCATTAATATCCCTCCTTCAAATCCATCTTTCTTCTGATAATTAATAGGAGAATCGTCAAAAGACTATAAAATATCGCAGGATATACAAAAATAACCCAGGCTGAATGAGAAATAGTTTCTGCTAATAATGTGTACATTCCTGGTTGAATGAGTGATAAAACGCAAATTGAATAGCCGATAATCGGGGAAATTCCACCTATAACCATTGCTAATAAAAGCGATATAATCACTAATAACAATCCACTGCATAAATAAATGATATATCGCTTTAGGAACAATCCAACTGAAAAAACAAATGAATAGAAAATAGCATATCCTAAAGGTATTATTACTATCGTACAGATTAAATTGACAAAACTATTGGTTGAAAAGTTGATAGTAAAGGACCATGTCAAATATGAACTATTCTCCTCGAAGATAAAAGGAGAATAGAAAATATGGACCATGATAGCTTGGAGCACCATTTTTACAAAGAAAACAAAATAGATTATGATAAAGTTCGTTTTAAATTGTCTTAATAGAAGTGGTGAAAAGAATGTTTTTTTATGTCGTAATCTCACAGATTGTAAATAGTCGCAATGCGTTATCCTTTGTCTAATACATTCGTGAGAAAAGAATAGCGGTGGAATCATAAATGCCACAAAACCATACACAGCGTCCAATATCTGAATGGAGCTGAATATAATTTCATAAAACAGTGGTATTCCTCCTTCTGCTCCTCCAAAGTGTCCCGTTGACAAATGATAATGAATATAGTTTAGAATCATAACGATGGAAAGTATCCAATAGAAAATGATTGAGAACATTGACCATTTATTTTTATAAAATACCATTTTTTTCACCTACTTTTGCCTTCAATTTTTTTACACTAAGAATAACTTTGTTTCCGTTTTCATTGTACTCTTTTTATGTGCAACAAACAATAATCAATTATGAAAATTATCGATAAACACATATAAAAATCCACTACTTTTAAAACTCAAACTAAAAAAAGAAGAATTATGCTATACTGAAAGAAAGCGAGGGAAAAGAATGTTAGAAAAATATAAAACGATTAAAGAAAATGGAGTCCATGAAATTGAGATCAAAGGGTCCAGGTTTATCGCCCATTTTAGCCGTGTAAAAGACGAAGAAGAGGCGCTGGAATTTATTCAAACGATCAAAAAGGAACATTGGAAAGCCACTCATAACTGCTCTAGTTTTCTCATTGGTGAAAACGATCAAGTTCAACGAGCAATGGATGATGGCGAACCTAGCGGAACGGCAGGTGTTCCCATGCTAGAAGTGTTGAAGAAAAATGAATTAAAAGACATTGCTGTGGTAGTCACTCGTTACTTTGGCGGTACAAAACTAGGTGCAGGGGGCCTCGTTCGCGCATATTCTGGGGCAGTAAGTGAAGGCCTGAAAGCCATAGGAGTGGTAGAATGTCGGCTTGAGGAACAACTCTCACTTTCTTTCAACTATGCACATGTAGGAAAAGTAGAATATTATTGCCAAACTCAACAGATTCCAATTGTGGATAAAGTCTTTCTAAACGACGTACAATTTACATGTAGCCTGCCCGTTCAAGAAGTGGAACACTTTGAAGCAGAAATCATTGAGCTCCTACAAAATCAAGTCACTTTTGATAGTCTTGGTACAAAATATACCGAATACGAAATCTAATCAAAAAGACCTATTCAAATGAATAGGTCTTTTTGTAAGGTTTTAAAGGGAGTTCAATTTCAAAAAAATGATCGCACTAGTTGATTGACTTAAACAAAGCTTTGATTCTTTGTTTAAGCCGAATCAACTTTGCGTGGGAGCCATAGGAACTCATTGAGAAAGGTTTGAGTTCTGGTCTCTCCTTTGACCTACACTAGAGGAAACGTAAAGAGGGGGCACGGGTTTCCAGACGTTTCCTTAAAAGAGAAGATTATCAATATCGGTTTGCGACAATAGAAGATCCATTTTCGCTAAATTGGAATAACGATTCATCGTTGGAAGTTCATCCAGTATGACGATATCTGTTCCAAGGCGTTTTAATAATTGATCAATCATATTCGAAAGTCGCATTGCAAAAGGGCCACTCGTAATAAATCTACGTGGGACTGCCTCCATCATCATGATGATTTCTAAAATATAATTTTGAATGGCCTTCGTATCTAAATCTGTTTCTTGTAAAAAGATGATTTCTCTCTCATCGGCCATCGCCAGCATAAAAGCACCTTTTTTATAGAATCCCATCGCAGCAATTGGAGAAAGTGTCAGTTGAATTTCACAGCTACCTGTAAGAATTCCTTGAATCATCTTTTTAGCTCTCAGAAGTGAAAAATCACTAACCACAATGGGTTCCGGCTTCACTTGGAAAAATGGCTTGAGTTCTTCAATCGTATCGAAACTCATCTCTTTACGAGTGATTCCTAGAGACTTAATTTGTTTTGTTTTTTGGTTATATTCTAAAACAGAGTAAAAATCCTCTTCTTTTTGTTTAAGAACTTTCGCCGCTTTTAAAATTTCTTCCCAGTTTCCTTCTTGAAGTAATACTGTAGTGATTCGTTGTACAAAAGTAATTTCAGACTTTTTTAAATCAGCAAAAAGATCAAATGGTTCATTGAAGCTCGAGATAATTGGTAATTCTCTAGCTCCTTTCACAGGATACCCTTTTTGCTTTAAGTATTCCATTTCGCCTTCATCAAATTCACTTCGCTTTACAAACTGAATTTCGATGCCTTTTCGAAACCAAAATGCTTCTGGTTTTTCTTCTCCAACAACCTCATCTGACATCGAAACAAGTCTTTCAGAAAGTCGATATCGAACAAGTTCCTCTTCGTTCTTAAAGAATAATAATCGAAGATCTTGTGGTTGATTTTTTTCAATTAGGAAGAAAAACTTAACAGCTCCCGTCTTATTCTGGAAAGCAAAGGCAGCATTTTTGAGTTCTGTTTGCTTTTTTACCTTCTTAAGAAGCAACGGTATCAGTTGGTACAATTCTTGACTCATATACACTACCCCTATCTTTCATTTATTCATTTTTATTATACTACCTTTCACATTTTTTTGATAGCGTTTTTAGTTTTTATTTAAAATATTATATATTTGACGTTTTTTAATGATTTATTTCCTTCATAAACTATTAATTCCCACTATCTCATGAATTTATTCGTTTTTTTAACCGCTCAATTTTCTCTATTTTCAGAAAACTTAATCTTTTCTTAATTATTTAATCGTGATAATTTCTTAATTTGGGTAAAAAAATACCCCGTCAAGCATTGGAAACCCAATCCTTGACGGGGTAAGGAATACTTCTTAACGATCGATTTCTGTTACTTTTCCTGTAGCATTCGAAACTTTAACAGTGACATCATCATTTGCACCTAGATAAATGTCAAATTCCCAAATGACTTCACCATCATCTCTGTCAACACTCCACTCACGGATAGAACCGTTAGGATATTCTTTTTGAGCGACAGCAGCCATATCATCCACTTGTTTCAATGAAGCTGTGTCAATTTTCTCTTCATTTCTTTCACCTGGTTCAGCTGGTACTTCAGCATATTTAGAGAATGATTTTGTAGCTTTATCATAGCGATACGTATATTCTTTTGTATCGTTGATTGCTTCAATTTCATAATACATCCCATTTACAAATTCGATAGTGGTAATGTCTAAATCAGGGAAAGCTTTTTTGAAAGTGTCAATCAATTCTTTCTGCATTGCATTTTGACTTCCCATAGACTGACTAGAATTTGTCGTAGCACTTGAAGTAGTAGCTGTATTGGCTGTACTTGTAGTGGCTGTCACAGTTGTAGCAGGAGCTTGTGTTGTCTGTTGCACTGTTGTTTCAGGAGCAGCAGTCGTAGTTTCTTTTGCTGGTGCAGCTTGATTTGAACAGGCTGCTAATAGGCTTGCGGCTGCAAGACTTAAGATTTTTGTTGTTTTTTTCATTTCTTCACTCCATTCTTAAGTTTCCGCTATTATACACTATTTTGTTAGAACCTCAAAGAAACTTCTATGAATAATCTAAGAAAAAACACCCTATTGAAAACATCAATAGGGTGCTTGAATTCACAGATTATTCATTTGTGTCTTCTTCAGAAGGAGTTGGTTCTCCAACAAGAACTTCTGTTTGTTCCACTGATAATACTGGTTCTGAAGTACTTGTTTCCATATTGCGGTAACGAGCCATACCTGTACCAGCAGGGATGATCTTACCAATGATAACATTTTCCTTCAATCCGAGTAAGTGGTCTTTCTTGCCGCGGATAGAAGCATCTGTCAAGACACGAGTTGTTTCTTGGAATGATGCAGCAGACAAGAAGCTGTTTGTTTCTAATGAAGCTTTTGTAATACCTAATAATACAGGACGCGCTGTCGCAGGTACTTCACCGTTCATGATTGCTGAGCGGTTACGTTCTGTAAAGTCTGCAATATCAAGTAATGTTCCTGGAAGGATTTCTGTTGAACCTGGATCCATTACGCGAACTTTACGTAACATTTGACGAACCATTACCTCAACGTGTTTATCGCCGATTTCTACCCCTTGCATACGGTATACTTTTTGTACTTCACGTAATAAGTAGTTTTCAACGGATAATACGTCACGAACACGTAATAATTCTTTAGGATCGATAGAACCTTCAGTTAATGGAGCACCACGATCGATGATTTGTCCTTCTTCCACTTTTAGACGAGCTGTAAATGGAACTGTGTAAGAACGAGTATCTGTAGAGCCTTTAATCGTAATTTCTTTTGTACGACTTCCAGCATTTTCTTCGATAGAAACGACTTCACCCGCTACTTCACTGATTGTCGCAACCCCTTTAGGATTACGAGCTTCGAAGATTTCTTGGATACGAGGTAAACCTTGAGTAATATCGTCTCCGGCAACCCCACCGGTATGGAACGTACGCATTGTTAACTGTGTACCAGGTTCCCCGATTGATTGAGCGGCAATTGTACCAACTGCTTCCCCAACTTCAACTTCTGAACCTGTAGCTAAGTTACGTCCGTAACAGTATTTACATACACCATGTTTTGTATCACATGTGAAGGCTGAACGAATTGTAATTTCTTCGATTCCAGCTTCAATAATCTTACGAGCAATATCTTCAGTAATGATTTCATTACGTGCTACTAACACTTCACCTGTTTCAGGATGTTTCACTGAACGTTGTGCGTAACGTCCTAACATACGTTCTTCAAGTGTTTCAATGACTTCATTTCCCTCTTTAATCGCAGTAATTGTTAAACCACGATCGCTTCCGCAGTCTGTTTCACGAATGATAACATCTTGCGCAACGTCTACTAAACGACGAGTTAAGTAACCTGAGTCGGCTGTCTTCAAGGCCGTATCGGTCATCCCTTTACGAGCACCGTGAGTAGACAAGAACATTTCCATAACGGTTAACCCTTCACGGAAGTTTGATGTAACCGGTAATTCCATGATCTTACCGTTAGGAGCGGCCATAAGTCCACGCATACCAGCAAGCTGAGTAAAGTTAGAGATGTTACCACGGGCTCCAGAGTCACTCATCATGAAGATTGGGTTACGAGAACCTAATGTGCGAATTAACGCTTTTTGGATATCATCTTTCGCTTTGTTCCATGTTTCGATAACACGTTCATAACGTTCGTCATCTGTAATTAAACCACGACGGAATAATTTAGAAATGTTGTCGACTTGTTTATGTGCATCTTCAAGAATTTCTTTCTTGTTATCTGCAACTGAAATATCTGCAATCCCTACTGTTAAACCAGCACGAGTTGAGAATTTATATCCTAAGTCTTTCATACGGTCTAACATCATTGAAGTTTCAGTGATATGGAATCGTTTGAACACTTCTGCGATGATTTGACCTAAGTTTTTCTTCTTAAATGGCGAAACGATTTCACGTTTAGCAATTTCTTCTTTGATGTTTGCTCCTGGCTCTAAGAAGTATTTATCTGGTGTAGCTACTTCTAAGTTTTCCATTGTTGGCTCATTTAAGTAAGGGAATTCATTTGGCATGATTTCGTTGAATAATAATTTACCAACAGTTGTGACCATCATTCTCTCTTTTTGCCAATCTGTAAATGGTTTATGAGCAAGTGAGCTTGCAGGAACCGCAATACGGCTGTGTAAGTGTACATAACCATTGTTATAAGCTAATACTGCTTCGTCCATGTCTTTGAAGAACATACCTTCCCCAACACGGCCTTCTTGTTCCATTGTTAAGTAATAGTTCCCTAAAACCATGTCTTGAGATGGAGTAACAACTGGTTTACCATCTTTAGGGTTTAGGATGTTTTGAGCCGCTAACATCAGTAAGCGAGCTTCTGCTTGAGCTTCTTGAGACAGTGGCACGTGAACCGCCATTTGGTCTCCATCGAAGTCGGCATTGTAGGCTTCACACACTAATGGGTGAAGACGGATGGCACGACCTTCTACTAGAGTTGGTTCAAACGCTTGAATCCCTAGTCTGTGAAGTGTAGGTGCACGGTTCAATAGAACTGGGTGTTCACGAATGACTTCTTCAAGGATTCCCCAAATATCGTCATCTAAACGTTCAATTTTACGTTTAGCGCTCTTAATGTTTCCAGCGATTTCTCGTTCAACTAATTCTTTCATTACGAAAGGTTTGAATAATTCAATCGCCATTTCTTTAGGAAGACCACATTGGTACATTTTCAAGTTTGGTCCTACTACGATTACAGAACGTCCAGAGTAGTCTACACGTTTACCAAGTAGGTTTTGACGGAAACGTCCTTGTTTCCCTTTAAGCATGTGGCTTAATGATTTCAATGGACGGTTACCTGGTCCAGTAACTGGACGGCCACGACGACCATTATCAATTAAAGCATCGACCGCTTCTTGTAACATACGTTTTTCGTTTTGAACGATGATACGTGGTGCGTTTAATTCTAATAAACGTTTTAGACGGTTATTACGGTTAATTACACGACGGTATAAATCGTTTAAGTCACTTGTCGCAAAACGTCCACCTTCTAATTGAACCATTGGACGTAAATCTGGTGGGATAACTGGAATAACATCCATTACCATCCAACCAGGTTTGTTTCCTGATTCTTTGAAGGTATCTAGAATATCTAAACGACGGATTGCACGCGTACGTTTTTGACCTTGAGCTGTTTTCAACTCTTCTTTTAATTCAGCGATTTCAGCCTCTAAGTCAACTTTATTTAATAATTCTTGAACGGCTTCCGCACCCATTGCTGCATGGAAACGAGTTCCAAATTCAGCACGTTTTTCACGGTATTCACGTTCTGTTAATAATTGTTTGTTCATTAAAGTTGTGTCGCCAGCGTCAATAACAACATAGCTTGCAAAATAAATGACTTCTTCCAACGCACGTGGACTCATGTCTAACACAAGTCCCATGCGGCTTGGAATGCCTTTGAAGTACCACACATGTGATACTGGAGCTGCTAATTCGATGTGTCCCATACGTTCACGACGAACTTTTGAGCGCGTAACTTCAACGCCACAACGATCGCAGACTTTACCTTTATTATTAATTTTCTTTAATTTTCCACAAGAACATTCTAAGTCTTTTGTTGGTCCAAAGATTTTCTCGCAGAATAAACCATCGCGTTCTGGTTTTAAAGTACGGTAGTTGATTGTTTCAGGTTTTGTAACTTCCCCATGTGACCATTCACGGATTTTCTCCGGTGACGCCAAACCAATCTGCATACTTTCAAAATTATTTACATCTATCAAGGGGCCTACCTCCCTTTCTTTTGGAATTGCCCTACGATTCCAATAGTTCTATTACTCTTCGTCAATTTCAAAATCATCTTCAACAACGTCTACTTCAACGTCTTCAGATGAAGTTTCTTCTGCTGCTGATAATTCAGCTGCGCGGTCTGAATATTCATCTAATTGCGCACGTCTTTCGTTTGTTCTTTCAACGTCACTGAAACGAATTCCTTCGTCTTCGTCCATATCTTCTAGTTTGATTTCTTCATCCTGTGCATCCAGTACTTTCATATCAAGACCTAAAGCTTGTAATTCTTTTACTAATACGCGGAATGATTCAGGTACACCTGGACGTGAAATTTGTTGACCTTTAACGATTGATTCGTAAGTCTTCACACGACCAACAACGTCATCTGATTTGTACGTTAAGATTTCTTGTAATGTATAAGCAGCACCATAAGCTTCTAGTGCCCATACTTCCATTTCCCCAAAACGTTGTCCACCAAATTGCGCTTTACCTCCAAGAGGTTGTTGTGTAACGAGTGAGTATGGTCCAATTGAACGAGCGTGAAGTTTGTCGTCAACCATGTGGGCAAGTTTGATCATGTACATAACCCCTACTGACACACGGTTATCGAATGGTTCCCCAGTACGTCCATCATATAGAATCGTTTTCGCATCACGAGCCATACCCGCTTCTGCAACAGTTCCCCATACGTCTTCATCTTGCGCACCATCGAATACTGGTGTTGCGATGTAAATACCTAATTCACGAGCTGCCATTCCTAAGTGTAACTCTAACACTTGTCCGATGTTCATACGTGAAGGTACCCCTAATGGGTTTAACATGATGTCAACTGGTGTTCCATCTGGTAAGAATGGCATATCTTCTTCCGGCATAATACGGGAAACAACCCCTTTATTACCGTGACGTCCGGCCATCTTATCCCCTTCATTGATTTTACGTTTTTGTACAATATATACACGAACTAATTTGTTTACACCAGGTGCTAATTCATCACCTGCTGCACGTGTGAACACACGTACATCGCGGACAATACCGCCACCGCCGTGAGGTACACGTAGAGACGTGTCACGAACTTCACGGGCTTTTTCTCCGAAGATTGCGTGTAATAAACGTTCTTCCGGTGATTGTTCTGTTAACCCTTTAGGAGTTACTTTACCAACTAAGATATCACCATCTTTAACTTCAGCACCGATACGAATAATTCCGTCTGCGTCAAGGTTCTTCAATGCGTCTTCCCCAACGTTTGGAATCTCACGAGTAATTTCTTCAGGTCCAAGTTTTGTATCACGAGCTTCTGAATCGTAGTCATCGATGTGGATTGAAGTATACACATCATCTTTAACTAGACGTTCACTCATAATAACCGCATCCTCGTAGTTGTAACCTTCCCAAGTCATGAACGCTACTAGAACGTTTTGTCCTAATGCTAATTCACCTTTTTCCATAGAAGGTCCATCTGCTAGGATTTCGCCTTTAACGACTTTATCCCCTTGTGCCACGATTGGACGTTGGTTGTAACACATACCCGCGTTTGATCCGTGGAACTTAGTGATTTGGTAAGTATCTAATGAGCCATCAGCTGTACGTACACGTACTTCTTTAGCATCAACGAATTCGACTACACCATCACGTTTACATAACAAGGCAACCCCTGAGTCATGTGCTGATACGTATTCCATACCTGTACCGATGAATGGTGCTTTTGGATTTAACAATGGAACAGCTTGACGTTGCATGTTCGCACCCATCAACGCACGGTTTGAGTCGTCGTTTTCTAAGAACGGGATACATGCTGTCGCAACTGCAACTACTTGTTTTGGAGAAACGTCCATATAGTCAACGCGTTCTACTGGCACTTCTAAGTTTTCAGATACGTAACGCGCCATAACAACATCATTCACGAAGCTTCCATCTTCATTTAATGGAGAGTTTGCTTGCGCTACTACGAAGCTATCTTCTTCGTCAGCTGTTAAGTAGTCGATTTTATCTGTAACTTTATGAGTGTTCCAGTCTACACGACGGTAAGGAGTTTCAATGAAACCATATTTGTTAATCTTCGCATAAGTTGATAAGCTGTTGATCAACCCGATGTTTGGTCCTTCAGGAGTTTCGATAGGACACATACGACCATAGTGAGAATAGTGAACGTCACGAACTTCATATCCGGCACGGTCACGAGTCAAACCACCAGGTCCTAACGCTGATAGACGGCGTTTGTGTGTTAACTCTCCTAATGGGTTTGTTTGGTCCATGAATTGTGACAATTGAGAAGATCCGAAGAACTCTTTAATAGCCGCAACGACTGGACGAATGTTTACTAATTGTTGTGGTGTTACTGTTGCAGTGTCTTGAATAGACATACGTTCGCGAACCACACGTTCCATACGAGATAAACCAATACGGAATTGGTTTTGTAATAATTCTCCTACTGAACGGATACGACGGTTTCCTAAGTGGTCGATGTCGTCTGTTGTTCCGATTCCTTCGTAAAGGTTTAAGAAGTAGCTGATTGTAGCGATAATGTCGCTTGCAGTCACGTGTTTCACGTCTTCAGTCACGTTTCCGTTCCCAATAACTTTAATCACGCGTTCTGGGTCAGCTGGTGAATAAACTTCTACTGTTTGGATTGTTACTGGCTCTTTAATAACACCGTCTTCTGATGGATGTAAAGTGAATAGGTTCGCACCTTTTTCAAGGACTTCTACCACTTTTTCCATTACATCGCGTTCAAGAACCGTTCCTTTTTCAACAACGATTTCTCCTGTTTCAGGATCTACTAAGTTCTCAGCAATTGTTTGGTGTAATAAACGATTTTTTAAGTTTAATTTTTTATTGACTTTGTAGCGTCCAACTGCTGCTAAATCATAGCGGCGTGGGTCAAAGAAACGAGCTGTTAATAAGTTGCGCGAACTTTCAGCTGTTTTTGGTTCACCTGGACGTAGACGATCGTAAATGTCTTTTAGGGCTTCTTCTGTACGAGATTCATCCATACGTTTATGAACATCTTTATCTAGAGTTAAACGTAATGTTTCGCTATCTCCGAAGATTTCTTGGATAAGCTCATCTGAACCGAAACCTAACGCACGAACTAATACCGTTAATGGGATTTTACGAGTACGGTCGATACGCACATAAGAAATGTCTTTTGAGTCTGTTTCATACTCTAACCATGCACCACGGTTTGGAATTAATGTTGAACCATATAATTGCTTACCGTTTTTGTCAGGTCTGTCATGGAAATAAGCACCTGGTGAACGAACTAATTGAGATACAATTACACGTTCAGCACCATTAATGATAAATGTACCCATTTCTGTCATTAATGGGAAGTCACCGAAGAATACTTCTTGGTCTTTCACTTCACCAGTTTCTTTGTTCACTAAACGCATTTTTACGTAAATTGGAGCCGCATAATTTGCGTCGTGATTTCTAGCTTCTTGTAAATTATATTTTGGAGCATGTAATTCATAATCTAAGAATTCCAATGATAAATTACCTGTATGGTCTTCAATAGGAGAAATATCCTTGAACATTTCACGGATTCCTTCATCCAAGAACCATTGGTAAGAATCTGTTTGGATTTCAATCAGATTAGGTAATTCTAATACTTCACTGATTCGTGCATAACTTCTACGCACACGGTGTCTACCGTATTTCACATCATGATGTGCCAACTCTTCCACCCCTAATAATTAGTATTGATAAATGTTACAATATGATGACATTTATTAAAAGTTCGTAACAAATGGAGATTTCGGTCGATTTTTAAACAAAAAAAAACCAAAAGAATTGTTTGCGGTCATTTGTGAAAAATGCAAATTCTTTTGTTTTAAGCCTTTATTTGTAAGGAATTGGACAATATTTCAACCCTCACACCGATTAAAATCCACACTTATTGCGTTATATTATTATACACAAAATCCCAAGCATCGTCAAGGTTGACGACACTTGGGAAAGTTAGATTTTATCTGGTTTTTTCGGACTAATATGTGCCCTCTTCAACCGATTGATTCTTCACGATTTTCACAATCCGGCTTGTTCCAAGACGACTTGCTCCTAATTCGATGAATTTTTCGGCATCTTCAATGCTAGAAATCCCGCCAGCGGCCTTTACAAGAACACCTTCTCCAACATGTTTCTTCATTAGCGCCACATGTTCAAATGTCGCACCCGCAGTTGAGAATCCTGTTGAAGTCTTAATGAATTCCGCACCCGCTTTTGTTATGATTTCGCACATCTTGATGATTTCGTCTTCTGTAAGAAGTGCTGTTTCGATAATCACTTTTAAGATATGACCGCCACATGCTTCATGAATTTGACGAATTTCATCTTCTACAGCATCAAAGCGTCCATCTTTCACGTCTCCAATATTGATGACCATATCGATTTCGCTAGCTCCATTTTGGATAGCATCTTTTGTCTCGAAGACTTTGGCTGCTGTTGTGCTATAGCCGTTTGGGAATCCGATAACGGTACAGATAGCTAATTTTCCATTCACATATTCGCTCGCACGTTTGACAAAAGAAGCTGGAATACATGCTGAAGCAGTTTCGTATTTCATCGCATCATCTAAAATCTCTTTGATTTCACTCCAAGTAGATGCGGGCAATAATAATGTATGGTCAACTGTTTTCAAGATTTCTTTGATTTCCATATAATCCCTCTTTCTTATTTTGCACGGTCTTCTTTAATTAAATTACGAAGTGCTTCAACCGCTACTTTAATGGCTGCTTCTGTATCATGTACGATTGGATTTGATAACCCTGATGCTTCCCGTTCTTGGTTCCCCACTACTAAGAAAGTAGATCCAACACGAACGCCTAAGTGGCTCGCCACAACGAATAACGCTGCTGATTCCATTTCAGAAGCCTTCACGCCAAGACGCTTCCAAGCTTCCCATTTGTTTTGTAAGTCATAGCTAACTGGCATCACTTGAGGTTCATGTTGTCCGTAGAATGAATCTTTACATTGCACAACCCCTGCATGTGTTGTGTATCCTAAGCCTTTACCAGCATTAATTAGCGCTGTTACGACATCGTAGTTCGCAATGGCTGGGAATTCGATTGGCGCATACTCACGTGTTGTCCCTTCTGTACGAATCGCACCTGTCGCAATCACGATATCGCCACCTTTAACGTCGATATCAATTCCGCCACAAGTTCCAATACGGACAAAAGTATCGGCACCACTTCGTACTAATTCTTCAAGCGCAATTGCAGCTGACGGTCCACCGATTCCTGTTGACGTCACACTTACTTTTTCTCCATCTAAGTATCCTGTATACGTAACGTATTCGCGGTTATCGGCTACTAACTGCGCATTTTCAAAGTGTTCCGCAATTTTAGCACAGCGTTTTGGGTCCCCTGGCAAAATCACATAGCGACCTACATCCCCTTTACGTGTATGGATATGATATTGTAATCCCTCTTCTGAATATTTCATGAATACCTTCCTTCCCTGCACCATGCGTGCCTCAATATTCCCCTAGCAAACTAGGAAGGGGCCATGGTTTTTCCATAGCCCCAGATAGGAGGATGATGACAAATCTTCATCAAATAATTATGCCTATAGATGCCTTTTGCAAGTATAGTTGAAAGGATTAAATAATTGGATATACAGTTACCATAATTATCTCTATTTGCCTCTTCATCCCTCTACACTCATGAATATTTTACCAAAATTACCATCTTTTTGCAAACGGTTCATTTTTGATTTTGGATACGAAATTTTTATTTTTTTATCAGCTAATAGCTCGTCTATGAACTCCCAAATGCAAGCCTCCATCTGACTTTCTGGATTTGAGACCGGGCGCAAGAATGGTCGCAAGATTTCTTTCACTCTTTCAATAAAACCCATCATTTCGACATCTCCACCAAAAGCCATTTGTTCCAACAATATCCACGAATATCCCTTCCACACAAGATTAGGCACCTTAAACGTCTCCGTATAAATTGGGAACGTTAAGAAGGAATTGGGAAGGTCTTCTATGGTTTGACGGCATCGGTATAACTTTACGAGAAATGCCCTCGTGAGTGGAGACGCTAATTTCTTAAAAAGCATTGTGTCCCTTGACGTCCATTTCATCTCTCTATTCGGTTTTAAGTGTGCTTTTACAGGAACAGAATCTTCGACAAGCTTCTTCCACTTTTTCCACGAAAACGAGAAGAGCGGTACTCGTACTATTTGATAAGTCAACTGTTGCGAGCGAGGTTTTATCTTAATTCGAGTATGAAAAATCATCTCCCCTTTCACAAAGAAAATCAAATAATTTCCTAATTGCGGATGATATTTCATTAAATAACAAAAGGTATCTGTCAATTTATGCTGGTTCTCATAATTCTCCCCTAAAATCCAGTGGACTGACATTCCAATTTCACCTAAATGTTTCGTCCGTTCTACGATATCCTCAGGTGGAATTACGCTACATTGATACTCAATGCACCAAGCATTCTTACCTTCTGTGACGACGATATCTGGAATCTGTTCAATAGACGACACATAAGGCTCTAACTCAGCATGAAAGCCATGACTCTTCAAACTCTCAAGTAGTAAGTGCTTTCCTTCTTGATGCGCCTGAGTTTCCTCCTGCCTGTGTTTCTTTGGAATATGCGCAAAGAACACGACTCCATTTCTAGAAATCTTCTTTGTTACCTCTTCTCCGCATTCCGGGCAAAAATAGGCTTCATCTTCTTTAATTTGTGTGGCATGAATCAACTCTCCTGTTTTGGTTCTAACGATATTCATATCTATCACCTCAACAACAGATACGAAAAAACCTCTCTTAGAGACTTAGAGAGGTTTCACTCATTAGATTAAGTTTGCGTCTTTGAGAAGTTCTTCAATCATCGTACCTTTAATTTTCTTAGCAGCACGTTTTTCAAATAATTTCACTAAGAATGGCACTTTTACATCAGCTAATTTCTTACCATCCATCAAGCGGCTTGTTGATTTTGTAAGAACACGTAAATCATAAGCTGAAGCGAACACTTCTGGTACCCCACGATCGACATCAAGCAATGTATACACAGCTTCCATCGCTGTACGAACAGAATATTCTGTTGTGAACACTGTATCGCGAGGAGTTTCAGCGAAGTTACCAATGAAGGCAATATTCTTAGAGCCATTTGGAACGACGAGCGGACGGTCGCCATCTTTACGAGCCATGAAGTAGCTTGTGATATAAGGCATGTAGCAAGGAACCGTGTTGCATCCTTCGCTAGCAAATTCATGAATCAATTCTTCTGGAACACCCATGTGGTATAACCATTCTTCAGCAATTTCAATCCCTGTACATTCTTCAATTGGTTTTTCCACATAGTTACCTTTGATTCCTGAATATAAACCATAAATCCAAACGACTAATTCATCTTTACTTTGTGCTTTAAAGTGTGGTTGACGGTTTAATGTGTAGCTCATCATCCAGTTTGAGTCGCGAACGGTTACGATTCCTCCTGTCACCACTTTTCCAGCATAAGGATCACGTTTTGAGATTTTTTGAATATACTGCGCGATTCGTTTGTCTTTTACAGTTGTTGTAGCTGAAACGAACCAGCTTTGGTCTGGCAAGTTTTCACAGAATACTTCTGGATGTCCGAAGCGTTCATCTTGTTTCGCTAAGTTTTTCCATAGACTCCATGCTCCACCTAATTCTTTTGAAATTGGTGCTGGAGTATTGTTATCCCCATATGTTGTTGCAGCAGTAATACTACCGTTTGTCACGAATACTAAGTCGTTTTCTGTAAGATTGCGTGTTTCTAAAACACCACCTACTTCTAACACAAGTTCTTTGGCAATCATGTCGCTTCCAACATGTTCAACAATCACATTTTTAACAACTGTATCGTATTCGAATTGAACATTATGTTTTTTCAAGTAGTTTACGAGTGGTAAAACGAGTGATTCATATTGGTTGTATTTCGTAAATTTCAAAGCAGATAAGTCAGGTAGACCATCGATATGGTGAATGAAACGTAAAATGTAACGGCGCATTTCAATCGCTGAATGCCATTTTTCAAAAGCAAACATACTAGCCCAGTAAGTCCAGAAGTTTGATTCGAAGAACTCTTCACTGAATACATCGGTAATTTTTAGCCCTTGTAATTCAGTTTCAGATGTCATATATAATTTCACCATTTCTTCGCTTGATTTATCGCTTAAAGTGAATTGGCCATCATCCGGAATGCGTTGTCCTTTGTTTTCAATTACACGGCATTTAGAATAGTTAGGGTCTTCTTTGTTAAGCCAGTAGAACTCATCTAACACAGAGGCATCTTCGACTTCTAGTGAAGGAATTGATCTGAATAAGTCCCATAAACATTCGAAGTGGTCTTCCATTTCACGACCTCCACGAATAATGAATCCGCGCGTTGGATTTAAGATTCCATCCAAGCTTCCTCCTGCAAGTGGAAGTTCTTCTAAAATATGAATGTTTTCTCCTTTCATTTGGCCATCTCTCACTAAGAAGGCAGCAGCTGATAAGGATGCAAGTCCTGAACCAACTAAGTAAGCTGATTTTTGGTCAACGCCTTGTGGTTTTTTAGGGCGGGCAAATGCTTCGTAATTTCCGTTTGAATGATACATAGTAATTCCTCCTAGTTCCTGAAAATCAGGTTTTGTTCTTTACATGCATTACTCTACTCCCGTTTTACCAAAAGTACAATAGACAAAAAAATCCCAATGTCCAAAGTTTGGACATTGAGATAAAATTGTAAAGTAATTTATTAAGAAACGCGAGCCACAATCGTTCCAATCATAACTTGTTCGATTTTTTCAACGAGTTCTTTGGCCGTACCAGGCATTTGACGACTAATCCAATCAAGTCCTACACCAACGAGCGCATACGTATAAAACTCGATCGAAAATTGCACTTGTTCTGCTTCTGCGCCACTTACTTTGATTTCATTAAAAATTAAATCCGTTAAAAATCTTTCTACTTCTCTTTGTAAGAGCCGCTCGACATTTTCTTTACTAACAGAGCGATACGTGTTAAGAACAAAGTTGCGATTATCATCCATATATTGAAACAGTGCCTCCAGGGCATCTTGCCAATTCTCATAAGAAATATTTTCTCCAAGCGTAATATGCGCCTCATTTAAATAGATCCATTCTACTAATTCATATATATCATGGAAATGATTATAAAACGTTTGACGACTAATCCCGCATTTCTTCGTTAAATCCTGTACAGTAATCTTCGTCAGCGGCTTTTCATCCATTAATTCTTTTAGTGTATTACCTAACATCTTTTTCACAACAAGTGTCATTTGTATCCCTCTGTTTCATGAAGAAAAAGAGCGGGTTTCCCCCCACTCTTTATTTCTCTAAATTCTTTTCTTGTACGATATCCCATGAAAAGCCTAAAGCCCCTTCACCAAGGTGAGTTCCTACAACAGGGCCGAAATACGCCAATGAAGTGCGTAATTTAGGATATTGTTCTTGCATTTTTTGTCTCCAAGCTTCACCAGCTTCTGGAGCATTTGCATGAATAATGACTAATTCATAGCCATCTCCGTCCGTTGTTCCTGTTTCATCTGCAAATAATTGTTCGATACGTTTCATCGCTTTTTGTTGCGTGCGAATCTTTTCAAATGGAACAATTTTTTTATCGACAAATGTCAAGATTGGCTTAATTTTCAACATAGAACCCACTAATGCAGCCCCTGCAGATAAACGTCCACCGCGTTGTAAATTGCTTAAATCATCAACGATAAAGTAGGCTGTCGTACGATCAACTAATCGTTGAACAGTTTCTACAATTTCTGAAGGAGAATACTCTCCAGATTTTGCCATTACCGCTGCTAATTTTACAGCTCTTGCTTGAGGTGCACAACTAATCCCTGAATCAATTGGATAAATCGGCACTTCATCTTTCATGTCATCAGCCACAGCCACACAAGTTTGATAAGTCCCACTAATTCCGCTAGAAATAGTAATAGGAATAATAGCATCATAATCTTTTGCAAGTTCGCGGAATAATTCGTAAGTTTCTCCTACTGGTGGTTGTGTACTCGTTGGAAAGATTGAAGAAGATTTTACTTTTGCATAAAATTCTTCAGATGAAATATCTATATCTTCACGATACGTCTCTTGTCCAAAAATAACAGACAACGGCATCACATATACATTTAGCTTGGCTAATTCTTCTTTCGTTAAATAAGCTGTACTATCTGTAACGACAGCAATTTTCATCTATCCAACTCCTTTCACATTTGAAATTAAGTGAACTTTAAAGTCAAAAAAACTTCAAAACTCCTACATTCAAGTATAACAAAAAATAAATACCTGCGCAATGAATGGTAAGTTTTCTAAAAGAAGCTTAACAATACTTGCTCATCCATCAAATTGCAGTATAATAGAAGACATAGTAATTTTTTTGGAGGTATTATGGAACAAAGATCTACGCAACATCAATTAGATAAACAAAAGAAAAATGACTGGTTTTTACGATTCTTCAAAGGAATGTTCATCGGTTCAGGATTTATCCTCCCTGGAGTGAGTGGAGGTGCGCTTGCGGCCATCTTCGGATTATATGAACGCATGATTGCTTTCCTCGCAAACGTGACAAAAGACTTCAAGAAGAACGTATTATTCTTCTTACCAGTCGGAATCGGTGCTCTAGCAGGTATCGTTGTCTTATCATTTGGCGTAAGTTACTTACTTGGAAACTTTGAAACAATCATCCTGTGGTTCTTCATCGGATGTATCGTAGGAACAATCCCTGCTCTTTGGAAAGAAGCTGGAAAAGAAGGTCGCTCAACACGCGATATTATCATTCTGATTGCTTCATTTGTCGGCGGATGCTTACTCCTTTACTTAGGTGAAAATGCAATTGGCGGTAGCGTTGAAGCTAACTTCTTCACTTGGATGATTGCCGGTGGATTAATCGCTCTTGGAATTATCGTTCCTGGACTTAGCCCATCAAACTTCATCGTATATATGGGGATGTACAAACAAATGTCAGATGGTTTCAAAACATTAGATATGAGTGTGATTCTTCCAATCGCATTAGGTGGACTTGTAACATTAGCTCTCTTCTCAAAACTTGTACACTACATCTTTAAGAAAGCTTACCCTCAATTATTCCACTTCATTTTCGGAATCGTGCTTGCATCAACTGTAATGATCATCCCAACCAACTACGCTGGATTTGACATCGTTCAATACCTTGCCTGCGTTGTTATGTTAGGATTCGGAACATGGTTAGGTGCATTTATGGCGAAACTTGAAGACACTTATAAATAACATTTCAAACAGCTTTGCTTCTCGCAAGGCTGTTTTTTTATGCCTCAAATTAACCGTTCTGTTAATTTCCTCTTCTACTGCAAAAAGCAAAATGTAACATATAAGTTACGTAACTTATATGTTACATTTTGCTTTCTTATTAATCATCTTGCACTTTGTCACGAATAGAACTTACAACCTCTCTACTTGAGTAGAATTTTCAACCCAATAGGCGATTATGGTATTGCACCAGAAAACTAAAAAGAGAATTCGCTTACCAGACATTTATGGAAACCATAGCGGGGAAGCCTATCGATTTCGAATTAAAAGCCGTTATGGATTTATCCATTACGGCTTATTTGAGGCTTCGAAGGAGAAAGACTTCGAGGCTTTCTCCGCTATCCCGCTATTTTGTTTCAATAAACAATGACTGATAATAAGAATTCTCTGTCCTCATGAACCGCACAAACATCCTCTCTTGCCCCTTGCAGAGAATAGAATTTTATAAACTCTCCACTCGAGTAGAGTTTTGCGCCAAGAAGGCGATTATGGTACTGCACGAAAAATTTAAAAGAGAATTCGCTTATCAGACATTTATTGAAACCATAGCGGGGAAGCATATCGAATGCGAATTAAAAGCCGTTATGGATTTTATCCATTACGGCTTGTTTGAGGCTTCGAAGGAGAAAGACTTCAAGACTTTCTCCGGTATCCCGCTATTTTGTTTCAATAAACAATGGCTAATAATAAGAATTCTCTTTCAAGTACCATCCCTGCTAACACCATAATCGCCGCCCTTGGCGGTTACTACAGATATTTAGCGCACAAAAAAACTCTCTCGAAGTGAGAGAGTTTGTAAAGTTCTTATTTGAGACCGTATTTTTTGTTGAAACGATCCACACGTCCGTCTGCTTGAGTGAATTTTTGACGACCTGTGTAGAATGGGTGAGAATCAGAAGTGATTTCCACACGTAGTAATGGGTATTCGTTACCGTCTTCCCATACAACAGTTTCACTTGAAGTCTTTGTTGAACCTGATAAGAATTTGAATCCTGTAGTTGTATCCATGAACACTACTGGATGATAATCTGGGTGAATTCCTTGTTTCATTTCTATTCCTCCTGCCCTGAATTATTTGCTAATCCAGAGTTATTTATTTTCGCATGCATAATGCAACACGAATATAATACCATGCTCAAATTGAATTTGCAATAGTTTTATTCTTCCCCTAATTCTAGCCCTGGAACAGCATTCAAATCCATTTTCGCAAAGTCTTTTTGCATGTATTTAGTAAAGGCTGCAGCACCAATCATCGCCGCATTATCTCCACAAAGTGACAATGGCGGGATGGAGAATGTGACTGTTGGATAGTGCTCTTCCATCATCTGTGTCATCGCTGTACGAAGCCCTTTATTGGCAGCCACTCCTCCTGCTAACACGAATTGTTTTACAGGATAAGCTTTAAGCGCACGTCTTGTTTTTTCGACTAAAACTTCTACGACACTGGCTTGGAAACTAGCAGCTAAATCTTCGGGGACAATCTCTTCGCCTTTTTGTTTGGCGTTATGAACACGATTGATGACCGCTGATTTTAATCCACTAAAACTGAAATCAAAATGGTCTTCATGAATCATCGCACGTGGAAAGTCGTAAGTGTCCGTTCCTAGATGAGCTAATTCATCCATTTTCTTTCCACCAGGATAGGGCAAGTTCAAAATACGACCAATCTTATCGTACGCTTCTCCTGCCGCATCATCTCTTGTTTCACCGATAATTTGGAACTTTCCATCTTCTGGCATATACGCCAATTCTGTATGCCCTCCGCTGACCACCAGTGCCATTAAAGGAAATTGAAGAGGTTCTACAAGTTGATTAGCATAAATATGTCCTGCCATGTGGTTCACTGCAATCAGTGGTTTTCCACTCGCTAATGCCAAGGCTTTCGCTGCAGAAATCCCAATCAGAAGGGCTCCGACAAGGCCTGGACCATATGTCACCGCAATGGCATCCATATCATCCAAAGTTTTGCCTGCTTTAGCAAGGGCTTCGTCGATAACCTGAGTGATTTGTTCGACGTGATGGCGGCTGGCAATCTCTGGCACAACTCCGCCAAAACGCATATGACTTTTAATTTGAGAGGCAACAATATTTGAAAGGATGGTATTTCCGTTTTGAATCACGGCTGCACTTGTCTCATCACAACTACTTTCAATTGCTAGAATCAATGTTTCTTTCATATTGTTCCTCCTATCTTTGTTCAATTTCTAATCGATATTCTATCGCATCTTCTACAGGATCACTGTAATAATCTCTTCTCGTATGGAAAGCTTCGAATCCAAGAATTTCATATAAATATTGAGCACGCTTGTTGCTTTCACGTACTTCTAAAAAGACAACTTTCACATCTCTTTGTTTCAAGTCATATAAGGCCATTTGCCATAAACGTTGTGCCAACCCTTTACCTTGATAGTCTTTAGCAATTACGATATTCGTTATCGTTGCTTCATCAAGAACTGCTTGGACTCCAAGGAATCCTACTAATTGGCGTTGCATCCATACTCCGTAATACGTGTTTGCTGGATTCTCCAAATCTGCAAGGAAACTCTCGACGCTCCAATGATTGGGATGCTCGTAATTTTCTTGCACTAACTCAACTAATGCTTCAGCCATCGCTAAATCAGCTGGTTGAAGTCTTGTAAAAGAGTACTCTGACGAATGGAAGGAAGATGGCGTTTTTGGTGGTAATGTATAGAGCATTTCTACAGCATCCTCATTTTCAGGAGTATAATAATTTTCCTTCGTTCCCATAACGCTATAACCATTCTTTCTATATAAACGAATTGCTTTGGTATTCGATACTCGAGCTTCTAAAGTAATTTCTTTTTTATCAAGGGCTCTTGAAATTTTTTCAATTGCTTTTAACAATAATGTAGCTACATTTAAAAAACGATAATCGTGTAGTACTGCTACATTGGTAATATGTAAATCCGTACCCTCTGTTGTTCTTGCACCGATAAAGCCAACGATTTCCTTTTCCACTTCCAGTACGATATAAATGGCATCAGGATTATAGGCAACATCTTTTTCAAGAATATCTTTTGCCCATGGGGATTCCCCATTATAAGCTGCCTCTTCCACTTCAAAAATACGAGCGGCATCTTCTGGAATTCCAATTCGAATTTTGGCTTGCGCCCCATTTCCAAGAATGACTCTTTTTTCGAAATTTTCAAATTGATTGCGAATCGGTTCTTTATGTTGCGGCCCTTCTAGAAACAGTGCTTTGATTTTTTCAAACCACTGAATGAAGCGTTCTTTAAACTCGTTCCACATACACTGACCCCTTTTCTAAAGGATGCTCAGTTTGCCAATTCTCTTCTGCTTCTGCCAGTTTCAAGTACATTGGGACAAAGACGTCCGCGTCAACAGCTTCCTTATTTCTTCCTAATTCAATGAGCGATGTTGCGTGAGGAATAGCGTCAGGCCCTTCAAGCCACTTCGCCTCACTCGCTCCTTTTTCTACGATTGCCTCTTTTGTAATCGACTGTAATTGCCCTACAAAAGTTACTCCAGTTGCAAATTCCGGCAACACTTTTAAGAAATCATCCCATGAAATATGTTGCTCTGGAATCACCTTTTTAAAGCCTTCGTCAGTCTTTTGATAGCCTACCGCGAAAATATTTTCACGTCTAGCATCAAAAAAAGGCACAACGACTTCTCCTACTTCTACTTTTGAAGCAAGGTCGGGTAAAAAGACATCGAGACTGGAGATGCCAACAAGTGGAATCCCCAGACTCTTTGCGAGTGTTTTAGCAACAGTAACGCCAATTCGAAGTCCCGTATAAGAACCGGGGCCTTCAGCAACAACGACCTTTGTTAAGTCTTTTGCTGTAATGCCGGCTTCTTCAAAAACGGCTTCAATGGTTGGCACAAGGAGAACACTATGTTGCAAGGTGTTCTCAATCGTTTGTTCAATCATGGTACCGTTTGTCAGTTCTACAGCGACCGATAATGTCTTATTCGATGTATCAAGTGCGAGGATTGTCATACGGCACTTCCTTTCTAACTATTTCGTAAATTCATGCATGAAGGCGCTGAATGCTTCTTGACCTTCTTTTGTTTGTTTAAAGACGCCTGCATATTCTAACACACGGCAAAATTTTGCACTCACCGCTTTTTGTAAAAATGCGTCTACAGTTTCTTTCGTTGGTTCTTGTGCTTTCAATTCTTTTGCCCATTCTTGGTGAATGGCTGCGACTGCTTCAAGAGGTGCTTCTCCAACGAGATAGTCTCTCACTTCGCGAAGTTCGCGTTCAAGACGTGGCGGCAAAATCGCAAGCCCCATCACTTCAATTAAACCAATATTTTCTTTCTTAATATGTTGTACATCCGCATGCGGATGGAAAATTCCATCTGGAAACTCCTCTGTCGTGCGGTTGTTGCGTAATACTAAATCAAACTCATACGCATCTCCTTGACGGCGCACGATTGGAGTAATCGCATTATGCGGTTCGCCGTTTGATTCACGTAAGATTTCAAGGTCTTTGTTTTCGTAGTCTTCCCATGCTTTTAAGATATCAACTGCTACTTCAAATACTTCCTCACGATTATTTCCGCGAAGACGAAGCGCAGAAAGTGGCCAGTATAGACGTTCGATTTCAACGGTATCAAACTTCTTAGAAATTCCAGTTTCCAAGACTTTAGCAAGGTTCATTGGGAATACGTAACGTCCCCCTTGATAGTGGTTATGACTTAAAATCGATCCTCCAACAATTGGAAGCCCTGCATTTGACCCTACAAAATAATGAGGGAATTGTGTCACGATTTCAAGAAGTCTGCTAAAGGCTCCCTCATCCACTTTCATTGGCTCTAGATTTTCAGACAAGAAGATGGCATGCTCTGAATAATAAGCATATGGAGAATAATGGTAGCCCCAAGACTCTCCACCAAGTTCCATTCCAACAATACGGTGGTTGGCACGACCTGGCCAATTGATACGACCATGGTAGCCTACGTTTTCAAAGCATAAACGGTTGGCAGGATAATTGAAATCCTTCGATTGCGCTGCTTTGATAATTTCTTCTTTCGTTTTTTCTGGTTTTGATAAATTAATCGTGATTTCTAAATCGCCATACTCTGTTTCTCCGTTAAAAGAAATATTTTTAGCGATATCATTGACCTTAATTAAGTTCAAATCGAGCGCCATTTTATAAAACGCGTCTGTCGCTACTTTAGGCCCTTCTTCGTATTTATTCCAGAATAGACGGTTCAATTCTGAAGGTTTTGGAATCACAAGGTTCATTAGCTCTTGTTCAAGCCAGTCGCGTTCTTCAGCGTCATCTGCAATCCTCCCTGCTTCAACAGATGCCTCCACCACGTTCGCCATTGCTTCTAATAGAGATGGTTGATCGATTTCTTTACAAGCCTCAAAAGATTCTTCTCCCACTAAATAAAGCACGCGATTTAATAAATAGCTACGATCCTCTTTTGATACATACCCTGATTCAATCGCACTATTTACAAACTCCTGAATCGCTTTATTCATTTTCATAATCTGGTCCCCCTACCAACTAAAATTCATTCCTATTAATATGCACGTGCAATCCAAACTGTATGCACAGCCGGTTTGCCAGTAACGATACATTTCTCTTTTTTCACTGGAGCGTTAAATGGAATGTTACGAGTTGTGAAGCCTGTTTCTTCTTTGATTTTCGCTTCACTTTCTTCTGTTCCGTCCCAACCAACTAATACCCAACCAGGTACTTCGCCAGCTTCGCGTTTTGCTTCGATGTGAGCTTTCAACTCATCTAAAGTATCAATGTTTGTATATTCGTTAGAAGCACGCATCGCACGAGCAGTTTCTAACATACGAACTTGCATTTTATCTAATTCAGATAAAATGGTATCTACTAAACTGTCGAATCCAACTGCTACTTTTTCATCTAAGTCACGCATTTTTGTCATCACTTGATTATTTTCTAAGTCGCGAGGTCCGCATTCGATACGCATTGGGACACCACGTAATTCCCATTCATTGAATTTGAATCCTGGTGAGTTGTCAGTGTCATCGATTTTCACGCGTAATCCAGCAGCTTTCAATTCTTTTTGAAGCTCTTCTAATTTTTCTAAGATGGCTGGATTTTTCTTCCATGGTCCAACTGGAATTAAGACTACTTGTGTTGGAGCCACTTTTGGAGGTAAAACTAGCCCTTGTTCGTCCCCATGAGTCATAATTAATGAACCGATTAAACGAGTAGATACTCCCCATGAAGTTGTATGAGCGTATACATGTTCATTTTCTTTTGTTAAATATTTGATGTCGAACGCTTCAGCGAATTTTGTTCCCATGTAGTGAGAAGTTCCCGCTTGAACGGCTTTTCCATCTTTCATCATTGCTTCGATGGAGTAAGTGTCTACTGCCCCTGCGAAACGCTCTGACGGAGTTTTTTGACCTTCGTAAACTGGCACTGCTAATACGCCTTCTACAACTTCTTTATAAACCTCTAACATCTTCATTGTTCTGCGACGTGCATCTTCCTCATCTGCATGCGCTGTATGTCCTTCTTGCCATAAGAATTCTGAAGTACGTAAGAATGGTAAAGTTTTCTTTTCCCAACGGAATACATTTGCCCATTGGTTAATTTCATATGGAAGGTCGCGGTATGAATTAATCCAGTTTGAAAAAGCTGTTCCAATCATTGTTTCACTTGTTGGACGGAGCGCTAAACGTTCTTCTAATTTTTCGCCAGCTGCTTCTGTCACCCATGGTAATTCAGGAGCGAACCCTTCAATGTGGTCTGCTTCTTTTGTGAAGAAGCTTTCTGGAATTAACATTGGGAAGTATGCATTACGAATGCCTTCTTCTTTAAAACGACGGTTAAATTCCTCTTGAATATGTTCCCAGATTTCATATCCGTCTGGTTTGAAAATCATACATCCACGCACTGGTGAATAATCCATTAAATCTGCTTTTTGAATGGTTTGAATATACCATTTAGAGAAATCTTCTCTTTGTAAGTTTGTTTTTTCTGCCATCTGCTTAGCTCCTTTTCATTTTTTGTGAAATAAAAAAAGCCACTCCCCTAAAAAGGACGAATGACTCGCGGTACCACCTTAATTACACTTACTTTGTAAATGTCTCTTTAACATTGATAACGATGATTTCACCGGATTATTTTCATAATCACCTCGTTTGGTAGGTTCAGTTAAAGAGCGGGGGTTCTTTCTCAGCAATCAGAACTTTCTGTACCCATCATTTCACTTACTTTTCCAAATCCTATCCTACTCTAAACACACTCGTAAAGCAAGTGTTTTCTTGCTGTAAACTAGTCGTTTTTTGCTGTTTGCTCAATATACTCCATTAAGTTCGTTGAATGTTGATATTTGATTGCCGCTCTTAAGTCTTTTTCTAAGATGACTTTCTCTAAATCAATTCCGTTTACCCCTGCAATAGCAATCGTATAATGAATTACGTCCGCAAGTTCCTTTCCTAATTCTTCTAGCACTGTTTTTGTATCCCCATCTTTTCTTCCGTCTCGAATGCTAATTTGTTCTGCAACTTCACCAATTTCTTCCACTGATTTAATAAAAAGTCCTTGATCATTGTTTCTATTCTTATATACATTTTCTAAGTATTCTTGATACTTTTTAATTGTTAGTTTTGACATCTTCTCACGCTCCAAAAAATAGCAATAGACATAGAGTCTATTGCTATTTTACATAATTTATTTAGGCAAATAAAGACAGATACTGCAGAGATTTATGAGCCATTTCTGGGCGCGATGGCTCATATCCTGTGTAGTTGAACTCGCCATCGCAGAAATGGCGTGCGTTTCCCGAAATATCCGCACGGCTGTCCCAGCCGCTTTCGGTATTCCGGTCCAACGTTCCATTTCTGGGCGCGATGTCTCGTATCCTATGTAGTTGAACTCGTCTTCGCAGAAATCGCGTCCACTTCCCACCCCATACGCACATCGTTTTTAACGATGCTTGCGTTGGTTTGGTCCATTGGTCGATTTCTACCCGCGAAAACTCACATCCTATCGTTTATCTATTGCTTTGACGGTTAAATCTCCAATAATTTGAATGATGAATACTAAAACAAGGATAGCTACTGTTGCGACAAATATGATATCTTGTTTGTTTCTAGTAAATCCAATCATATAAGCAAGGTTTCCTAAGCCTCCTGCTCCTATTGCACCGGCTACAGCAGTAGAACCTACAAGCGCAATAGCAGTTACAGTAATTCCTGAGACAAGAGCTGGTAAAGATTCTGGAATTAAAACCTTTGTGATAATTTGGCGAGTATTCGCTCCCATCGACTCAGCTGCTTCAATCACTCCAGAAGGAATTTCATTTAAAGCAATATCGACTAGTCGAGCATAGAATGGAGCTGCACTAATCACTAAGGTAGGAATTGCCCCTTTTGGACCAATAATGGTGGTCATAATCGCCTTTGTAAATGGCATCAGCAAGGTTAACAAGATAATAAACGGAATAGAGCGGAACACATTGATAATGCCTCCTAAAATAAAATGAACAAACTTATTTTGGAGACTACGTCCTTTCCCCGTTAAAAATAGCAAAATACCTAGTAGCAAACCAATGACAAAAACATAAAAAGTTGGAATAAAGGTCATATATAATGTTTCATTAGTCGCCTTGATCACTTCATTCCAATTCACGTTTTCAAAAGAAAACATTTGTTGAAACAATTCTTCTATACTCGTTTGAGCTAAAAATACATTAAACATTCTCTAACACCTCCACAATAATTTCTGCTTTTTGAAGGTATTGAATAACTGCTTCTGCTTTTTCTTCGTTTTCTTCAATCAGAATAATCATACTACCCAGCACACCTTTTTGGGTTATATTCACTTTTGCTTGTAAAATTGATACAGTCGCATCTAGTTTTCGAATTGCTTCGGATAGAACAGCATCTCCTGTTCGATCTCCTAAATATTGAATACGCACGACTACACCAGGACGAAGAGAGGTGGCTAAGTGACTAAATACTTCTTCCATTTCGTCTTCCACTCGTTCTTCCCCAACGAATTGTTTGGTAATAGGTTGTTTAGGATTCTTGAAGACTTCAATAACCTCCCCACTCTCAACCACTCGACCTTCTTCCATCACGGCTACCCGATGACAAATTTGACGAACAACATGCATTTCGTGTGTAATCAACACAATTGTCAAACCTAATCTCTCATTGATTTCTACTAGCAATTTAAGAATATCTTTGGTTGTTTTAGGATCCAAAGCACTCGTTGCTTCATCACAAAGTAATACTTCTGGATCATTTGCAAGTGCACGAGCGATTCCCACACGTTGCTTTTGTCCTCCAGATAATTCTGAAGGATAAGCTTTTTCACGACCACTTAAACCCACTAATTCAATCAATTCTTTCACTTTACGATTACGGGCATCTTTAGCAACACCTGCAATTTCAAGAGAAAAAGCAATATTTTCTTCCACGGTTCTAGACCAAAGTAGGTTAAAATGTTGGAAAATCATCGCAATTTTTTGGCGTTCTTTTAATAAAGCTTTTCGTTTTAATTTGGTAATGTCTTTTCCATTGATAGAAATTCGTCCACTGGTAACTGATTCTAACCCATTCAACAAACGGATGAGTGTACTTTTACCAGCACCTGAAAAACCAATAATCCCAAAAATTTCTCCTCGGCTAATTTCTAAAGAGACATCTTTCACTGCCTCAACCGTGCCTTGTTTTGCTTTGTAAGTTTTCGACACGTGTTCCACTTTAATCATCTCTTCACTCCTTCAACTGTTAAAAAGAGTGGAAAGTCCAAGGCACATCCCTTAACGGCTTTCCACTCCTCTTGTTTCTGTTTAATAGTATATCACATTATTTCGCAGGAACTACAGAACCATCTGTATATTTCTCGCTAATAAATTTACGGATTTCGTCACTTTGTAACACTTTAATTAATGCTTTAATTTTTGCACTATCTTTTTCTGATGGTTTTACTGCAATTAAGTTCGCATATGGAGAACTTTGATCTTCTAAAGCAATTGAGTCTTTAACTGGTGAAAGTTTTGCATCAATCGCAAAGTTTGAGTTAATAATTACTGCATCCCCTTCATTTGCTTCATAAGTAGAAACTAGTAATTCAGGAGCAATTTCAGTTTTAATTTGGATATTTTTTGGATTCTCCGCAATATCACTTAGTCCTGCAGTAACTGGGTTAACACCCTCTTTTAACTTAATTAATCCAGCTTTTGTAAAGAAGCTTAAGAAACGTCCTACTTCAGCAGGATTCGTTGAAGCATAAACTACAGCGTTTTCTGGTAATTCTTGGATTGATTTGTATTTCTTAGAATAAATTGCCATTGGTTCAATGTGTACATTCCCAACTGATACTAAGTCTTGACCGTGCTCTTTATTGAATTTTTCAAGATATGGGGTATGTTGGAAGTAGTTTGCATCAGCATCTCCACCATAAACAATATTATTTGGAGTCACATAGTCGTTGACGATATTAATTTCTAATTCATAACCTTCTTTTGCTAAAATCGGTTTTGCAGCTTCTAAAATTTCAGCATGAGGTGCTGGTGAAGCAACTACCGTAATTTTTTTATCTTCTGATTTTTCTGCTGTTGTTGTTTTTGACTCTCCTGATTGAGAATTATTGTTTCCGCACGCTACTAGTGCTGTAGCTACAAGTCCTAAAGTTGCTGTTTTAAAGATTTTTGATAATTTCATATTTTTCTCTCCTTATTATTCCATAATTCATTTTGGAAACCCACATGCGCGCGTCGGGATTTCCACCAGATGGATGCATGATTGATTTGGTTTTGGGCCATAAAAAAAGCTTCTCCCCTATTTTAGAGGCGAAGTTTCGCGTTACCACTCTAGTTCCAATGAACCTCACAGTTCATTGCTTAAAAAGTACATTGCATTTGCAAGATACTTTTGTACTTTATCGAGTACAAGACGCAAAAGCTTGATCACCTTTGTTGCTCCCAGACCATTTTCAATAAAGTGCCCTGTATCCTTTCTCACCATCCGGATTCTCTTTCACATTCTTCTTTATTTACTTATCTGTTCATTGCATTGTTTTATCTGATGAAATTACTATAAACGATGAGCTGTCTTCGAGTCAATGTAAAAATGGTTATTTCTATATACCAGTTTCTTTGAACTCGTCATAACTATTATGCATACCAAAAAATAAAAAAGATGAGCATCTCTGCTCACCTTTAGTTTAAGATTTATTTCTTTAAGAATCTTCTCATTGAAAGAATAGAACCAAAAGCTCCGATAGTGATACCGATAGCAGCCATAGCCAATGAGACATAAATTAAGAATGGATTAGGATCCAATAAGCTAAAACTTGAGCCAGAGAAGAAGTCTGATCCACCTTTATAAATCCATAGATAGATTGACCATACTAATCCGATTGGAATAATAGAACCTAGTAATCCAATCATCCCACCTTCTAAGAAGAAAGGCCAGCGAATATACGCCTTCGTAGCTCCTACTAAGCGCATAATCTCAATTTCAGTTCTTCTTGAGTAAATTGTTGAGCGAATCGTGTTAGAGATTAAGAACATTGCTAACGCTAATAGCCCCACAATAATGACAGCACCGATGTTTCGAGCTGTAGCAATAATTCGGAATAAATTATCTGCACGAGCTTCACCATAACGAACACGTGCTACGTAATCCATACCTTCAATCGCTTTAGCAACTGCGCTTGTTTTTTGAGGTTCTTTTGCTTTTACGTCAAAAGCATTACGAAGTGGATTTCCATCATTTTTAAACAATGAAAATTCTTCAGCAAAGCTCTTTGTTACATCTTCTAATTCTTCATCTTTTGAACGGAATGTTACAGATTCTACATCCGCTAATTCTTTAATTTTCGCTTCTAATTGATCTGTCTTTTCCTGATCTGCTGCCAAATCAATATACACACGAACATTAACGTCATTTTCAATATCTGATCCAATTTTGTTCACATTAAATAGTAATGAAACAAACACACCAACGATTAAAAGAATCATTGATACCGCAGAAACCGAACCAAATGTCATTAATCCGTTTCTGAAAAGACTCTTGAAGGCGTCACGTATATGACGACCCATCGTTCTAATCTTCATATCCGTATTCCCCCTGTTCTTGGTCACGAACAATTTGTCCACTTTCAATGGCTAAAACACGATGTTTTTTCTCATTTACGATTTGACTATTATGAGTCGCCATCACAATTGTAGTTCCTTGTTCATTAATTCTTTCTAAAATATCCATAATTTCCATAGATGTATCCGGATCTAGGTTTCCTGTAGGCTCATCGGCAATTAAAATTCCCGGAGTATTCACAATTGCTCGAGCAATCGCTACACGTTGTTGTTCTCCACCAGACAATTCATTTGGGAAGTTATTCATACGGTGTTTTAAATTTACTAATTCTAACACTTCGTCTACACGGCGTTTAATTTCGCGAGGAGATTTCTCAATTACTTCCATCGCATATGCCACGTTTTCATAAACTGTTTTATGTTGTAAAAGTTTAAAATCTTGGAATACGACACCAACATAACGGCGTAAGAATGGAATTTGACGATCTTTAATCTTCATCAAATCATATTTTCCCACACGAATTCTACCCTTTGTCGCTTTTTCTTCACGATACATCATTTTAATGAAAGTTGATTTTCCTGCACCAGAAGGACCTACTACATAAACGAATTCTCCATCTTTAATTTGAATGGATAAATTATTAATAGCAGTAATGCCTTTATTATATTTCTTAGTTACATTCATCATTTCAATCATAAACTCACCAGCTTTCTAATCCTACGATTTTTTAATCTTCACTATTATAGCACCCTAATATTACAACACCTTCACATAAGATTACAGAAATATTAAATTAAGGATACGAGGGCGAACGCTCAGAGCCGAATCATTGGAAACAAACACCGCAAGGGACTTGGAACAAGTCGTGCGGATGTTTGTTGAAATGGACGTCGGCTCTGTGAGCCCGAGTTCAACTTCAGGATACGAGGGAGAGAGACAGAAGCCAGGAATAACCTCACAGTGTGAGGTTATTCTGCTCTATCTAACTCCAAATCGTTCCTAATAGAACGATTTCCACACAGTTTATTAGACTTTCTTGAATCACGAGTGATGAAAAGAAAGTCAATAAACCACTGTGCCTTACTCAATGCACAAATAGGGTTGAATTTCTTGATAGGCACCGAAGCCCATCAAACTATCTAGGAAGTTTCATCCCATAATACCCCACCTAATTAAAATGAACTTAAAATAGTCACCCTCACAAGATAAAAAGGTTCTATAATTTTTAGGGTTGATGGAATTT
>NZ_KV790872.1:0-20926 GCF_001807725.1 Granulicatella sp. HMSC31F03
AACAGTTTTTATTCAACTTTTTCAAAGTTTTTTGGAACTGTTTTAAAAGCGAACGTTCGCTTCACAGTGATATTAATTTATCATAACCAAAGACTGTTTGCAAACGAAATGATTTATTTTTTAAAAAATTTTTCAATTCCTTTTTCATTGATTTTTCAATAAAGTCTTTACTTTCTTTTTAGAGGCTCGTATAATAAAAAGTACATCAGCCGAAATAGCTCAGTTGGCAGAGCAACGCACTCGTAACGCGTAGGTCGCAGGTTCGACCCCTGTTTTCGGCATCTATTAGAAAAGCGTTCAAGAAGAGGTCAAATGAATCTTCTCGAACGCTTTTTGTTATTATTTCTGTACGAGTATTCACTTTACTCTTTTGGAGCAGAGTAAACTGAAACGTGATTTCCCAAAATTTTAATCTCAACTGGAAGATCGTCTGATTGGTCTCCATCAACGTCAGACTCTAGTTTGGAATCCGATGAAATTTTTATATTTTTTGCTTTAATATATTCGATATTTTCATTTTCAACCACATCCCCTTTTAATATATTAGGAATGAGTGAAAGTTTTGAGAAGATAGAAGCATCTTTAAGAATCAATATATTGGCATAACCATCTTTGTTGTCATCAAACATTTTTTTGTCCGCATAATAGTTGGACAATAGAACAAGTACTTGACTAGCTTCACCATGATAGTTTCCATTCTCTGTTTCAACATGAATCGTAAACACCTCATCATTTAATACCGATTTCATTGTATTAATGGCGTACGCTAGAACACCATATTTTGTTTTATCTTCAATTTCAACATTGTGAATGGCTTCTGGCAGGGATCCCACACTAAAAATATATCCAAAGTAATGATCGTTAGCTTTCCCAATATCAATAGCGTTAGTATTGTTGAAATCGAGTTCTTCTATCGCTTGGTCAATATCTTGACTGATTTCTAATAATTTTGTAATTAAATTACCTGTCCCGCCTGGGATAATTCCTAGTTTAGGAATATATTCTTTTTCAGCTATTCCTGAAATTACTTCATTAACGGTACCATCACCACCAAACACTACTACAGCTTCAGCTTTTTCTTTAACAGCTTCTTCAGCAAAAATAGTTGCGTCTTTTGCTTTCTCGGTGATTCTAGTTTCAACAACATCAAAATATTCTTTCGCTTTGTTTTCAATTTTTTCTTTATAATCCAAAGCTCTTTCTCCACCAGAAGTTGGATTAATAATAATCATTACTTTTTTCATCCTAAACATCTCCCTATTCTGTTGTTCAAAATCATTTTAAACCTACTTTCGAATAGCTTGCCTTATTAATATTCTAAGTATTTGTAATGCATTATAACATATGACAATGTATTCCTATTCTTTTTTATCTTACTTTAACGATAATCGAGGTCTATAAAAATAAGGCCGAGTAATTACCCGACCTTTTTATTTTGTACTAATTCAATTATCTTCAATACTACATCACTTGCTTTTTGCATGCTTTCGAGAGTTACGAACTCGTATTGCCCATGGAGGTTCTCAGCTCCGGTAAATAAGTTTGGAGTTGGGATTCCTTTATAAGTAATAATACATCCATCTGTTCCTCCACGGAATGGTTGAATATCTGGCGTGATACCACATTCTTTATAAGCCTCAATTGCTACTTCAACTGAAGTCATATCGTCTTTTAGGATTTCATACATATTATAGTACTCATCGTAAATCGTACATTCGATACGTGGCACATCATACGTTGCATTTTGCGCATCGACGATTTGTTGGAACCGCGCTTTTCTCTCTTCGAATTTCTCCATCGAGTGATCACGAATAATATATTCCAATTCAACCTTACCGATGTCGCCTGATTGTTTCGATAACATAAAGTAGCCTTCGTATCCACTTGTACGTTCTGGCACTTCATCTCCTGGCATGCGAGCAAATAGTTTTGCCGCTTCCGCCAAAGCATTCACCATGACATCTTTGGCTTGCCCTGGGTGGACACTTGTCCCGTGAATCGTTACCACCGCGCGAGCTGCATTAAACGTTTCATATTCTAACTTTCCTACCACTCCACTGTCTAAAGTGTAGGCAAATTTCGCAGGCATACGTTCCGCTTTAAACCGGTGTGCACCTTTACCGATTTCTTCGTCTGGGCCAAACGCTAACCAAATATCGCCATGCGGAATCTCTGGATGCACCATTAAGTGTAAGCAAGCTTCTAATACCGAAACGAGCCCTGCCTTATCATCGGCACCCAGCAGTGTTGTTCCATCTGTGGTAATCAACGTTTCCCCAATATAATTTTTGAGGTTTGGAAACTCGCTGACAGTCATTACCAAATTCTTCTTGGCATTGAGCACCACATCTTCCCCGTTATAATTCTCGTGAATTTGTGGATTGATATTTTCAGCGTTAAAATCCGCGGTGTCGACATGGGCGATAAAACCAATCGCCGGAACCGCACTTCCTTCTTCTAAGTTACTTGGCAAAAGCGCCACTAAGTAGCTATCCTCTGAATCGAGTTCTACTTTTTGAAAGCCATACTCCACTAACTCGCAACGAAGCATTTCTAAGAATTCCCATTGACTCTTTGTCGTAGGGATGCTAGTTGATTTCAAGTCACTACGCGTATTGATTTTCACATATCGAATAAAACGTTCTAACATTGTAGGATACATGTTAATAAGAGTCATCTTCTTTCACTTGGTGGAACTCTAAGTCTGCAATGGTTTCACGACCGAACATTTCAATCGCCACTTTAATTTTTTGTTTTTCGTGGTCAAGTTCTACTACTTTACCGCTCATATCGTTGAAGGCACCTTCAGTGATGATAACGTAGTCTCCAACAGATACATGTAAATCAACTGGAGCATGTACTTTTTCACCGATACGTCCTAAGATTGCTTCTACTTCTTCAGGTAATAATGGAGAAGGTTTTGACCCTGCACCATGCGAACCAACGAAACCTGTTACGCCAGGAGTGTTACGAACAACGTACCAAGCTTGGTCAGACATTACCATTTCAACTAATACATAACCAGGGAAAGTTTTTTCCACCGTTGTTTTTGTTTTACCATCTTTTACTTCAACTTCCTCTTCTTCAGGAACGATGACGCGAAAAATATTTTCTTCCATCCCCATGCTTTGGATACGTGATAGAAGATTTGATTTTACTTTGTTTTCATATCCTGAATACGTGTGTAATACATACCATTCTTTTTCCATTAATACTCCTCCTTAAAGAATCAACAACATTTTTCCATACAAAAAAACCTTCAAGACGAAGGTTTTTTCAACTGCTTTTAGTATATCACTAATCACTATAAAGTACTATTATTTTAAAAGGAATGTAATGAGTTGATGAATCCCATAGTCCACCACAGCAAAAAAGCCTAATGCTACTACCACTGTAATAATTACTGTAATAGTATATTTGTTTACTTCTTTACCTGTTGGCCATGTTACTTTTTTCATCTCTTTAATAACATTTGATAAAAAACGCATGCTGGGTCTCCCTTTCCTCTTTATTTTGTTTCACGATGTAGTGTTTGTTTATTACAATATTTGCAGAATTTTTTGATTTCTAAACGTTCAACTCGACGATTTTGACCAAGAGTAATGGTATAATTTCTTGATCCACATACACTACAAGCTAACGCTGCTTTTTTCTGTGCCATTCTTTCACTACTTTCTATAAATCCATATCTATTTAATCATAAGGAAACAGCGAAATTTTGTCAAGTCAACACTAGTCCCCTAGCAATATTGCTACAAGAAGCAAAATAATTTGTAAAGAATGAATCATTACCATATTTTTAATGGCTAAAGCAAAGGTGGTTTTCTTATCTTGTACAGCTTTGAACTGCTGAATATGTTTATAAATAGGAATTCCAACTGCAAGAACACCAAGTAGTATCCATGGCGCAACTCCTAATAATACTGCTAGTACCATCGCACCGAACGCAACTGCATAAAGTACTTGATAAACCACTAATGCTTGTTTCTTTCCAATATAGTAAACCAATGTATAACGATGGTTGGTAATATCCATTTCTAAGTCACAAATATTGTTGCTTAACATGATATTGGCAATCGTACAAACAAGTGGCAATGATAATAGAAACACCTTTAACTGAGAAACAATATCCAGTTGCATCGTTAAAATACTTCCGTCTAACTGCACGCCTGCAAAAATAGTTCCTTCTGGCACATTTAAAAATACCGTAATCCAGAAAATCCCAAATCCCATCGTGAAGCCTGACAACACTTCACCAAGAGGCATCCGTGAAATCGGAATTGGACCAAAGGTATAGAAGACACCGATAAAGAAACAAAGTGCCCCGACCATTAGTAGAAGGATGTTTGTGCGCGCTACAAGAATGATCCCAAAAACTGCTGCAACTGCAAACAGAATTCCGAATACTTGCCAAGCTTTTTTCACCGTTAAACTACTTGTTCCAATTACATTATGATGATCACGATAGTCAGAGTTCTTTGCTTTTACATAGTCCATCAAATTATTCATAACGGTCGTTGCCATATCAAATGACAACATTCCAACAAAGAAGAGACACATGTTAAGAACGTTTATTTCTTTAAATAATATAAAAGAATAGCATAAAGCAGTTAAAAATGGGAAAACGCTAGCCAATTTCGTTCGCAATTCCACTAATTCAATAAACTCTTTTTTTGACATCATTCTATAGACTCCTTCAACTCAAGTGCTCCGTTTGTTAGTTTGAAAGTCTCTTTAATCGAATCGGATACATAGACCTTTTTATCCTTGGTCACAAAAATGACATCCACATCTTTATGGCTATTCGCATATTCCAATCCTTCTTTCACCCCAATAGAAAACATCGAAGTCGATAAAGCGTCTCCTTTAGTCGAACGATTTACAATTACCGATACTCCTTCGATATTATTCTCATAAGGATAACCCGTTTTAGGATTTAAAATATGATGATAGACTTGATTGTCCACTTTTAAGTATCGTTCATAGATTCCTGAAGTGACGATTGTTTTATCTTTTTCTAAAATCGTCCCTAAAGTTGTCCCACGAGATTCTACTGGATCTTGAATTCCCACATTCCATGCAACCCCATTTCTTGCAGGGGAACCTCCCATAACAACAATATTTCCACCTAAATCGATAACGGCCGTCGTTACCCCTTCTTTAGCAAAATAATCCCAAACCTTATCGGCAATATATCCTTTTGCAATCCCGCCTAAATCCAATTTCATTCCTTTTTTCTTCAAGAACACTGTTTGTTCAGCATCATTTAGCTCTACTTCCTTATAATCGACAAGAGGGAGAACTGCATCAATTTCTTCTTGAGTAGGCTTTTTGGCATCATCAAATCCGATATGCCACAACGACGTTAATGGTCCCACAGTAATATCAAATGCGCCATTAAATTCCGCACTATATTCCAATCCCAATTTAATGAGTTCATAAACATCCGCGCTGACCTTTACAGGCTTTTCACCGGCAGCAATGTTTACTTCATCCACTTCAGATCCAGAAGCATTTACAGTAATTCTCTTTTCTAAATCTTTAATCATCTCCAAAGCACTCTCGATTAGAGCCTCAGAATTAGGATGATAGACGGACAATGAAACAGCCGTCCCTAATAAGAAATCTGTCTTTTTCACCGGAGATTTAATAATTTCTCTTGGAGTTTTAATTGATGCGCCAGAAACAGTGTCTGCTTCATTCTTCGGTTGACTTTGGCAAGCTGCTAAAACCGTTGTAGACATCACTGCCAAAAGGCCCCATTTCATCCATTTTTTCCTCATAACACTCTCCTTCTCATTCATCCTATGTATTGTATCTCATTTTTCATAAAAACTAAACCTTATTCCAGTAATTCGGCATCCTATTCCCTATCAATAAACTAAAAACTCCTGCACGAAAAGTACAGGAGTTCGCAGTTTTCACTTGTAACCCATTAGTTTTTTGGTGCTTCTACTTTAATTTCAGTAGTATCACCTTTTTTAGCAGCTTCAATTAATTTGTTTGCATATTCCACAAATGAAGTATGTGCGTTTGTTGCACCTGTAACTACTTCAACATCTTTAGGATTTTGTTTAGAAACAAGACCTTCATTGTATGCTTTAAAGTATTCAGCTGGTCCAGTACCCAATTTATCTTTCATTGATTTTTCGTATGCAGCATCTGCTGATTTACGTTCACCTTTATCGTTTAAGTTGTCATAATCAGATTTAGTGATTTTTCCACCTTCAACAGTAATCGTAAATTCAACATGCCAACCACGTTTGTCAGCAGCTGATACTAATTTATAAGTACCATCTTTTAAAGCTGCATCAGATTTTTGTGCCGCCGCTTGTGTAGTTGCAGTTTGTGTTGTAGCTGCTTGTGTTGTTGTTTTGCTTGAATCTGTTTTGCTGTTTCCGCCACATGCTGCTAAAACAAACACAGATGATAATAATACTGCTGTTGCAGATAAAGATTTTTTGATAATCATGGTTTTTACCATCCTTCTCTATATTTTATATTTCGTAACATTTATTATAGCATATCACGGGCAAAAGTCTAGTTTTCTCTGAAATTTTGCTCTTCTTTTCACTTGAAGAAATAAAGTGAAAAAGGTGTTTTCTAAAATGAAAACACCTATCTTTGTGAATGAATAGTTATTAATATTCTCGTTGCAATAAACGGTTTGTGATATCATACAACATCGATTTTACATTCTTTTCTGGCAGTCGTTCAATTTGTTGCAAAGCGCGATCCGTATATTTTTTAGCTAATACTTTAGCAGACTCTACTCCACCAGATTTTAATACCAGTTGTTGCACTTTTTTTCTTTCCGCTTCAGAAATAAGCTCCTTTTTTTCTAGAAGCGGGAGCAATTCCTTCTCTCTTTTAGGAAAAGCCATAATGAGCGGTAAAGTATACACCCCTTGAGCTACATCCTCTAATACCGGTTTCCCAAATTGATGAGCATCAATTTCATAATCTAAGATATCATCTAAAATTTGGAAAGACATTCCTATCGCATGGCCAATTTGCCTTGCTCTTGCTTCTTCTTTCAAGAGTGAAAATCGTTCTCCCATCATACAACTTAACATAAAAAGTTGCGCTGTTTTCCCTTCAATTCTCTTCAGATAGTCTTGAACCGTCACATCTAAACGATAACGTTCTTCCATTTGAGACAGTTCCCCTTGAATTACTTGCATCATTCCACGTGTGGGAATTTGGATATTCACTAAATCTTTACTATAGGATGATAACAGTTGATAACAAACCGTCAATAAATAATCCCCTGCATAAATGGCTACTCGATTCCCAAATTTTGCGCTAATCGTCTCTTGACCTCTTCGAACGCTAGATTCATCTATCACATCGTCATGGAATAATGTTGCCACATGTAATAACTCCAGAGCAGCCGAAATAGCACGAACTTCTTCTTTATTTCTATTGTCATTCCACATAGAGAATAGAATCAAATATGCAGGACGAACCATTTTCCCCCCAGAATCAAGGACTGATAAAATTGCATCCTTAATAGTCTTATTCTCTATTTGAATGGAATCTTTCATTAATTTTTTTACTTGTTTTAGTTCTTCGTGAAGTTCTGGATAATTCATCCACATTGGATGTACAGCCGTCATATATTTTCTCCTTCATATCGACTTTTAAAAAAAGAAGCCGACAAAAATTGTCGACCTCATTATACCATATCCTATTTTACAAGTTGGGTTCCTTGCTTATCGAAGCCATAGATTGCTTTCGATTTACCATACCACCATTTTCCAGCTGTTCTTTGGAACCAAGGAATGAAGTAGTAGTCTAACCCAAACGCGCGACCTGAGCCGTTCATTAATGCAATCGCAGCAGGAACAAACCACATGTTTACCCAGTAGAACATTCCTGATAAGCAGAATGTTGCGACTAAACCGATTGTCACTGCGTTGACAATCCATGTTAAGAAACCAGCCATAATAGCAAGACCGATTGCTAACTCTACAAAGGACATTACTTTTTGCATTAAATGTGCAACTTCAACATTAGGAATCATGATTTGCATGATTGAAGCAAACCAATCTGGCATCTTTTCTAATACCATTGCTGGTTGTTCCCCATATGAATAGTTGAAACCGAACGAAACGACTTGAGTAGCTGTTTGTGCTGCTGTTTCTGTAGCACCACTTGCTGCTGAAACAGCTTCAGATGCTCCACTTGCAGCAGAAGTTGGTTCTAACAACCAAGGGAATGGGAATGCTAAATGAGTTCCATCAATCCAGCTATGAGCTCCCCATAAACCAAAGATTTTCTTCAACCCTTCAATTGTCCACATACCACCGTAGAATAATCGAAGCGGCACTGACCATAATACATTACCGTAGCGTGATAGGTGTCCACGGAAGATATTACGACGGTTTTTAATATGGAAGAATTCATGGAATACATATTGAATCGCATAGTATAGTGAGAAGATTTCTAAGAAATACTTGATGTTTACGAGATGTTTCATCAACATTGCGAAAAATCCACTTAAGTGCCATTTACCCATCAAGAATGCTACGCCGTAGTGAGAACCAATAGAAACCATGAATCCATCGTATTTCCCTTTGTAAGCAACTTTTGAAGTATTGTTGATAGATGCGATAATATTTTTCGCTGCTGTTTTACCAGTTTGTTCAGCCGCTTGTACAATTTGTGGATGTGGGCGGTTTTCTTTATCTGGTTCTTCATAGTACGCTAAGTCTCCAACAGCAAAAATATCGGTTTCGCCATCGATTAACATATTCTCATTAACGACTAAACGTCCTGCTCTTGCTGCTTTAAACCCAAACACTTCTGCTTCAGTGTTAGCTTTAACGCCTGCTGTCCAGAATAGTGAGTAAGTTGGAATAACCGTACCGTCTGCTAAGCGAATGCTATTTTGCTTCACTTCAGAAATTCCGTTTCCTTTAATCACTTTGATGCCGCGTTTTACCATGAAGGCTTCTGCTTTATCCGCATCGCTTGCATCTAACATGTTTAAGATAGTTGGAACGGCTTCAATAATATATAAGTCAAAATCTTCTTTATCTAAATTGTATTCATGTGCTAACACTGGAATCCAGTCCATTAATTCACCGACTAGTTCAACCCCAGTAAATCCGGCACCACAAACCGCAAACGTTAATAACGCTTTACGTTTTTGAGGGTCATGTTCTTTAGCTGCTTTTTCAACACAGTTAAGGATGTGTTTACGCATTTTAACAGCATCTTCCATTGACCATAACGTAAATCCATTTTCTTTAACCCCTGGGACGCCGAAGTCATTTGCTTCTCCACCCATTCCAAGCACTAAATAATCATAAGAGAATTCACCATGTTTTGTGCGAACTACTTTGTTTTCTTTATCAAGATTCGTAACGGTATCTGTTACTAAGTTGACATTTTTTGAACGAGCAAAAATCTTTTGTAAGTCGTATTGAATCGCATCTGGTTCAACACGCCCCCCAGCAACTTCATGTAATTCCGTCATATAAGTTAAGTAAGGATGTTTATCAATCAATGTAATCGTAACATCTTTATTCTTTTTCAACTTATGTGACAATGTTTTGGTAGCAGCAACTCCGGCAAAACCGGCACCGATTACTACAATGTTTGTTTTTGTCATTGTAAATCCCCCTTGAGCTTTATCACTTTAGTAGTATAGTCTATAATTGTGCTTTTGTCCATAGGATTGTCTTTTTTTTCACGAAGGAACCCTTCTATTTTTTAGAAAAATATTGAAGAACTTTAATATGAGCCAACGCGTAATTTGCGGCAACCCCAACAGCTATACCAGCAAAGATTCCAACGATTGACATTGCTGGTAAATATAAGAGCACCGTCCACGATTTAGCCATCCAACTTGCTACCATCAATTGCCCTACATTGTGCAGAATTCCACCAGTAGCACTCACTCCAATCATGCTGACCCGCTTTTCACCAAGCTGCTTCACAAGATACATTCCGATAAAACTGACAAGGGCACCCATACCACTATATAGAAAAGTAGAAAAAGTCCCTCCAAGAACGGTTGTCAGCAACGTTTTCATCACAATGACAAAGACGACCTCTTTAAAGGATAAAGTATATAAACTAATTAAAGTTACTATATTCGCCAACCCCAACTTAGCCCCTGGTGCAAACGCAAAAGGAAACGGAATGGCTTGTTCCAACAACCCTAAGACAATTCCTTGAGCAGTTAATAATGCGATAAAAACAAGTTTTCTTAAATGACTATTTTTCTGCATTCCATTCTCCTTTCAATCTTTTTTAAAAAAGGCCGGAAACTTCTTCCAGCCTTTTGACTATTTTTTACGTCTTACTAATAATTTGTTCTTTAAGCTGACTGCTTTAGGCGCCCAAGTATGGAACACTTCAAACCAGAACTTAGAGATTGGCATATCGAACTCACCGATATATTCGACTAACTCAGGATCAAACGATTGCTTAAAGCCGTTAATACCACCATGATGTTCTTGGTCTTCCGAAACTCCAAAGAAGTCGAATGAGCGAATGCCTTTTTCATCATAAAGAGTTTGCATAATCCACGATACAAGCGCTTTGTTCGCATTCAATCCACCATCGTCAGTAATATTAGCCCCGTATAAGTAGTAGGCTTTATCGAGGTACGTCACTACAAAAGCTCCACTGACTACTTTCCCCTCTGGATACTTTTCTAAGTCAGCTTTCACACGGTCAATTTCTTTTTCGTATTTTTCAATATTTACTTTTAGAGAGTCGATTTGTTTTTGAACATTTTCAATTCGCTTAGGATTATTAAGGGTTCCCAATTGTCCTGTTAACTTATCGAACTCTTTTTGCGCAGTTTCTAAACGATTTGTCGCAAATGATAATTGGACATTATAGTCTACTTTGGCAAAGTATAAATCCACCATGCCTTTAGGGTGAAGGTGTTGGTACATTGTTGTTAAATACTCGATACTACGTGCCACATATTGATCACGTTCAGCCGTAATCTTGTTCAACTCATCATAGATTGGCATATCTTCAAGCGTTCCTTTGTAGCAAACAACCCCTTGCTTCTTCGCCACATTCACTTTATACCGTTCTTTTTTATTGAACGTTTCGACAATGCCTTTCCCTTCATCTTTCAATGATAAAATCATTGTTAAACGCGGTTGAATCCCGTCGAACCCTAAATCCATGGGGCGTTCGACAAAACCAGACGCTAAAATGTTATTGCGGAACTCTTCATTGTTGAATCCACCTTCGACCATTTCGAACTTGTTTGTCCATTCACGCCATTGTAACTCTGGGTCAATCTTTAATCCAAATGCATTTTTAGCTTTTAAATAGACTTTTAAAGTCGCAAAGATCGATTTTAATTGTTCTGCATTTGTATAATCCGTTACAATCCCACGAGGCGCGTACGCTAAATACTTATTCACTCCGGGTAATTTACGGTAAAGAATCATCGCAGCGGCAACCGGTTCATGAGCATCCGTCATAACCAGCAATACATCTTTTGTCCATGAGCCATCTGCCTTCACTTCACCCCATTCAGGTGTTTGAAAAACCGTTCTATTGGCTTGTGTTTCCATAAAAGAATGATACTCTTCTAACGCATTCGACATCTCTTTTATATACATGTGTGCACTCTCTTTCTTTTCATGTTTCCTTATCAGTATTACACTTTCAGCAAAATATGTCAAAACTTTACCGAAGAGAAAGCTTTACTATCAATGGAAAGCGGTGTTGGGCAAAGATATCTGTATCAAAAAAGAGCGCATCACGACGATACGCCCTTTGATTTAATTTTTTAGAATAGTTTTAAGTATTGATCTAATTCCCATTGAGATACTTGACTACGATATGCAGCCCACTCAAAACGTTTCGCTTCGATAAAGTTGTCTAAGATATGACTTCCTAATGCTGATTGAACGGTTTTATCTTGTTTCAAGTATTCAATCGCTTCATTTAATGTTCCTGGTAAATCATCAATCCCTGCTTCCTTGCGTTCGCGAGCAGACATCGCATAAATATTGCGGTCAATAGCTGCAGGAACTTCCATTTTTTCTTTAACCCCTTCAAGACCAGCCGTTAAAATCGCAGCCATTGCTAAATATGGGTTTGCAGAAGGATCTACGCTGCGCAATTCAATACGAGTCGAAATTCCACGAGATTCCGGAATACGAATCAGCGGTGAACGGTTACGTGCTGACCATGCAATATATACAGGAGCTTCGTAACCTGGAACTAAACGTTTGTACGAGTTTACGGTTGGGTTACATACCGCAGTTAGAGCTTTCGCATGTTTCATCACTCCTGCGATAAAGTGACGGCAAGTGTCGCTTAAACGTTGGTCACCCTTTTCGTCGAAGAACGCATTGTTTCCGTCTTTATCAAATAAGGATAAATTGAAGTGCATTCCGCTACCGGCAATTCCGAATACTGGTTTTGGCATAAATGTCGCATGTAATCCATGTTTACGCGCAATTGTTTTTACTACTAATTTGAACGTTTGGATGTTATCACAAGCCGCTACTGCATCTGAGTATTTCCAGTCAATTTCGTGTTGCCCTGGCGCTACCTCGTGGTGACTCGCTTCAATATCGAAACCAATCTTTTCTAATTCAAGAACGATTTCGCGACGGCATTCTTCCCCAAGGTCGATTGGAGCTAAGTCGAAGTAGCTTCCTTGGTCGTTTCCTTCAAGGGTTGGTTCGCCGTTTTCATCCAATTTGAATAAGAAAAACTCTGGCTCTGGTCCTAAATTGAAGTTTGAGAACCCTAATTCTTTCATTTCGTTTAACACACGTTTTAAGTTTGAACGAGGGTCCCCCGCAAATGGTGTTCCGTCTGGTTTGTAAACATCACAGATTAAACGCGCGATGGTACCATGTTTACTGCTCCATGGGAATACCACCCAAGTTGAAAGGTCTGGATATAAGTACATATCACTTTCTTCGATACGAACAAATCCTTCAATAGATGAACCATCAAACATCATTTTGTTGGCCAACACTTTATCTAATTGTGTAATTGGCACTTCCACGTTTTTAATAGTCCCAAGGATATCCGTAAAGATTAATCGTAAGTAACGAACATCTTTCTCTTCTACCTGTCTTCTAATCTCTTCATGTGTAATCATTGGCTTCCTCCTATAAGTTCCATTTTTCCCCGCCAGAGTAGCGGCTAATATGCATAATCTCGTCATAAAAAATTCTACGGACATCTTCATCCGTTAGCGTTTCTTTTACGCTCTCTTTTGTTACGGGATTTGTATTTTTATTGAAAATTTTCTGAATGGCCATAATGGTTAATCCATCAGCCAAATAATCTTTAATTTCCAATAAGCGATCGACATCATTCAAGGAATACAGGCGACGGTTCGTCTCAGAACGTTCAGGAATTACCAATCGCTGTTCTTCATAATATCGAATTTGTCTTGCAGATAAATCGGTCAGCTTCATCACTGTTCCGATTGGAAAGACGGCTAGTGAACGTCGCAGTTCTTTTTCACCCATCTGTCTTCCTCCTTTATGTAAGTATATTCTAAAAAACATTTTTAGTCGTTGTCAAAATCAGCCTTACTTCTTATGTTAGATAATATAACATGAATAATGGGGTATTGTCTCAATTAAGCTTTCGCCAGTTGAGAGAATACCCCATTTTTTGTCAGATGTGCTGTTATCTTTTTTCATAAATCTTTACATAACACGCACCCCCTTTGTTTATTTTTCATGAATTTCTTACTCTATTTTATTTTTTGGTGGACTCACCTCATTTGTTAAAAAATGTTTCAATTACTTCTTTCGTCTTCATGTCCTGGTGGACCCACCTCACTTTTTGAAAATTGATTTTACCTTTATTCTTATCCTTCATATTTTGGTGGACTCACCCCTTTCATGGTTCCTAGTAACGATTATCGGCCTTGTCTACCGCCTGGACCTCCTTGTCCTGGTTGTCCTCCACCAGGTCCACCTTTTCCAGGTCCTCCACCAACATTAACTGCTTGTTTTGAGGCTGTAGCCGTTGTTGTGTTTGAACCAACTTTAATCGTATATTTTTCGCCCTCTTTAATATCTTGGCTACTGATTAATACTGTTGAGAATGACTTAGAGGCTTTTAAGCTTGCGACAGTTTTCCCTGAAGAATCAATTACTTCAACGGTCGAGCCAGCCGTTCCTTGGATGCTTGCCATTAAGTAAGCTTGATTAGAGTCACTACCGAATCCCATCGTCATTTGTCCATTGTCGACAAAGAGAACAGTACCACCGTTTAATGTTCCGTTATCATCGTAGTCAAGAGCTGCGTTTGCACCGCTTGTTGGACCATTGACAACGATTGTTCCTCCGTTAATCTCAATTGATCCGTTAGCATCAAGACCGTCCCCTTCAGCGTCTACTGTTAAGGTTCCTCCGTCAATCACAATCTTCACATCACCTGCTTGATCTAAGTTTTTCGCATTTGCGGCTTCAGATTTTACTGTCTTCGTTTGTTGACCTGGACCTTGCTCGTCAGAGGATTCTAACGTCCAGTCTTTCGCGTTTAATCCATCGTCAGAAGATTTTACAGTAACGGTACCACCAACTTGGTGAATCAAGCGAGCCTCAAGACCTTCTTCACTCTTTTGTACGTCAATTGTCGCACCTTCATCGATGAGCAGCGTATTCGAAGCGTTAATTCCGTCGTCTCCAGCATTGACGGTAATATTCGTATTGACTAAGTAAACATTTCCTAGCAATACATCATCCTCGTTATCTGAGTGAATGCCATCTTCATCGGCTGTTAAGTTTAAGGTTGCACCCGATACGTTCACGAAGTCATTCGCTGCAATTCCGTGTTTTTTGGCTGTTGTAGTGATGGTTGCATCTACAATGCGAATGCCGTCTTTTGATTTAATGGCATTACTGGCTGCACCCGTTACCGTTAATGAACCCTTCCCGTTAATCGTTAAGTCACTATCGGAGTAGATGGCTCCTTTAACCGTTGATGCTGATTCATCGGCTACTTCGTTTTTCGTTCCATTGGCTAATGTTAAAATCACTTTCTTAGCCGAATCTACGAGTAACGGAGCTTCTGTATTCTTCAATGTTGCGTTCTTAAAGACAATTTGTACTTCATCTTCCTTGCCTGCTGCAACTTTCAATTGAACTTTCGATGCCGTTCCTTCTACGATGTATGTTCCAGCTTTGGTAATTTCCACTGTACTTCCATTCACTGTTACCCCTTCACCTGAAGCGGTAGTGGTTGTCCCTTGCAACGAAATTTTTGAAGCGGTTGATTCATCGTAAGTTGCTGTTAAATCAGAGGTTTCAAAATAAGAAGTCGTCTGCGCCTTTGAAGTTGTAGATGTCTTAGTAGTGGTTTGCGCTTGTGCTTCTGCTTGGCTTAATACGCTTTGTGATCCGCAAGCAGCCAAACCTAGAGAGATAAATAATGTTGTTGTCAATAACCATTGTTTTTTATGTTCCATCTCGTTCTCCTCGATTCCTTTTCTTGATGATTTTAGTATACGAAGCGAACTTAAAATGAACTTAAAACAAAAAAGAGGTGATCAAATTCACCTCTTTGTCTTATAATTTTGTTTCAATGTATAGTACTTTATCTTTTTTAACAGCCTTTTGCCAAGTGACATATCCACTTAAAGGAGCAATGAAGGTTATCCAAAGATAGACTAAAACATGCTGAAAAATTGTTCGAAACACTAAACTGATGAACCCTCCAAATCGAATATATCCACTTAAAAAGTTATCGATATGTCCACCTTGATAACTCCAATAAGAATAATGCCAAAAAACAAATGACAAAACTCCTAACAGGAGCGAAACAATATTGCTTAATAAGCCAGGCATAAACCCAGCTGTAATAGAAGACCAAATAATAGTAATTACAATACAGCAAAGGAGTCTGCGAATAAAGTATCTTTTTCTATATTCGGGAGTTAAATGATTTTGGATCGATTCCCAAATTCCGAAAATACTTTTATCATTTCCGCCTTCTCCACCAGGTAAAACATATTGTTTTTCTTCTTTTACTTCATTATCAAATTCTTCTGCCATCAGTACGCCTCTCTTTCTATTTTAATTAGACCCTACATTGTTCAATAATCGCATTTGGAATATCATTTAAATCTTCCAATCCATTATCAAACATATAGACTGCTAATTTTCGTAAGATTTTTTCGTTTTGATTTCTGACCCATCGACCATTACTATGATCATTGGTTTTTTCTAAATTATTTTCAATCAAAGCTTTATACGCCTCTGCATCTACCGTATACCCATTTTTCGCAAGTTCATCCAACCCAATTTGCACAAGTTGTTCGTAAGTATAGTCCTCAAAAACAAAGGTATTTGGAATTCTGCTTCGAAGTCCTTCGTTCATCTCTAAGAATCTTTCCATATCTTTCGTATAGCCTGCAAAGATAATAACTAAATCTTCTCGATGATCTTCCATAAATTTCAAAATTTCGTTGATAGCTTCAATTCCAAAATCATTTTCACCACCTACTGCAAGCGTGTATGCTTCATCAATAAACAATACCCCGCCTAAAGCAGATTCTAAAATTTCCTTTGTTTTTTGAGCAGTATGACCAATATATTGTCCCACTAAATTACTTCTAGAAGTTTCAACATATTTGCTAGAAGCAATAATGCCATTTTCATGTAGTAATTGTCCCATTAATCGAGCGACTGTTGTTTTACCAGTTCCTGGATTCCCTAAGAATAATGAATGTAAGTTAAATCCTGAAGTCGCAAATCCTTTTTCCTTACGGATTTTATTCATTTTAGAAATAGCGATAAATTCCTTGACTTCACTCTTCAGGTTCTCTAACCCTATCATTTCTTCTAATCTCTCACTGGCTGTTTTTTCACCATAATATTCTGTAGTCACTTCTCGACCATCAAACATTAATTGATTATCACTGTCTAGTAAGATGTCTTGTTCTTCATTCGTCAAAATAGAGACTGTCTTTTCTGCAGATAGATGAGATCCACGTTCAATCTTAATATCTGGATCTTTTTCAACCCCGATAGCAAGAAGCTTTAATTCTAGAGAACTTCTGTCACTTAGGAATAAATTCACCTTGCCATTATCTCGCCCACCAATAACTAAGGCATCCCCTGTTATTTGGGAACTCTCTGTCATCATAGCCGTCTCTAGCACACAAAGTTGATTGTGAATTGTCGCTTTTGATCCTTTACTTTCAAAAGTGTTTACAACCGTCGAATCAATCGTCGCTTTCGAATTTTCTAAATAGAGAGCACTCGTATAATTTTCTAGCGCATGTAAATAAATGATTTTCGACTCTTTTGTAGAAATTTGCGAATCTCTACAAAGCACAATCGGGTAATCTTCAACCTGTCCCTGAGCGGAAACTGTTGAGTCGAGAATAGAGATATTGGAATTGTCGTTTGCAACAATGGCATTTTTACCTTCCACTTCTACCTTGGAATGTGCAATTTCTAAATCCGTATGCTCGAGAATGATATGTGAATACAAATCTGTTTGAGAAAATTTTAATGTAGAATCTTTAGCGGCAATGCACGAAGCAGCTCTCACAAAAGAATCCTCTAAAGACAACTCTGACTCTTCAATAAAGCAAAGAGGATAAAGCTCTCCTTCCACTAGTTGATTTTCTATTAAAACATTTTTCGCATATACTTTTGCTTGATTGCATAAGTTTAGTGCATTACTTTCTTCACGATTATCTCGAATAATGATGTTTTCTAAATGCACCGTACAATTATCCACAAATATCGCACCCAAAATCAGTGGAAAACTATCTTCTCTTGATTTATTCATTTTCCCAATCAGAGAAATATTTTTATGAATAAATAAATCTAACCCTTCTAGGCAATAAGTATCTTCAATTTCAATAACATCGCCTTCATTAGCAGCTTCAAGGGCTGCTCCTAGTTCCCACGTAGTTCTCTTAGAAAAAAACGATGAATTGTCTTTTCCCACTAAGAAAAATGCCATAATTTCACCTCAGTCCATAATATGTCTTCAATAACTATTCAAAATGGGTTCACCCCAATAATTCTCTATAATCAACGAATCCCCTCTGTGCAATTAGCATACAGAAAGGGGATTGTCTCGTTTATTTTTAGTTTTCAATTCAGGCCACTACTAACAAAGAGTAGCAATTTTATTTTTTGTTACTTCTGAACTGCTCTCAAATAAACTAATCTCCCTTAAGAAGAGAAAGTCATTCTACTTCTTAGTCTTTCTTTTGGAATAGTTTTTGATAATAGAAGTAAGAAGTAACAATCGCTGCTGCACAGGCAACAATATAGAATAATACCGCTAATTTAGATCCTGATTCGAAGCTGTTCACTAAAGACATCGCTTGTTTTGTCGCATGATTTGGATCTGTGAAAGCTTGCATTACTAGATTTGAAATAGATGTGTTCACTTTTCCATTAAACATATCTGTCATTGTACCGATAAGACTAATGAACCCTCCGCCTAAAAGGTGAGCTAAGTATACGCTAACGACCATTGCTAATGAAGTGACATTAACATTTGTCCACAAGTTTTTCTTAGATTTATTCGCCATAAATAAGAAATACGCTACAAAAACAGTTGCAATAATCGTTAAGAAGAACGTTAAACTGAAGTATAAGTTTAAGTTTTTCACTTTATTTGAAACTTCGTAAAAATCAACGGATGATAAGGCATTTCCTTTTAAGGCATATCCAAGACCATTAAGAACCACTAATCCAGAGAATAACGCGATAGCAACCGAAAACCCAAAGAAGATTTTTTCAAATAATGAATTTTTATTATAGCTTGCTACTGTATCCACTGCTTGACTCATCTTTTCTTTATTTTCTTCAGTGAATACTTTTTTGGCTGCTTCTTCCATTTTTTCTTTAGCAACACCCGCAACTTCTTTTGCTTTTTCAGTTGCTTCTCCTGCTTTTTCTTTTACGTTTTCTACAACTTCTTTAAAGTCTCCATCTGCTTCAGGATTCTTTGCCTCAGAAACTTCTTCTTTGGCTGTTTCTGCAACTTCTTTAACTTCTTCTGCTGTTTTTTCAGCAGCTTCTACTACTTCTTCTTTCACTTCTGTAGCTTTCTTTTCAACCGATTCTAATTCTACATTTTTATTTTCGTTTTGATCCATCAGAGCACCTCTTTTATACGTTCTTTTAACAAATTTTATCACAATCTCCTGTTTTCTTCCACTTTCAAAAAGCGCTTGAAAAAGTGTAAAGTCTTTTTTAGAGACATCCTAAAATGAATCATACACTACTATTTTGAAAAAAATGACCCATTCCAATGCAGAAAAAAAGAAGAAGCTAGACAATTGTCTAACTTCTTCAAGATTCGTTAAGTTTTATTTTAAGACGGTTCCATCGGCTAATGTAATCGTATATCCATTCAAGTTAATGGTTCCTTTGTTCGTTAAAGATGTAATTTTGACGTTTCCTGTCAACGTCCATGTCGCCCCCTCTTCTACTGTGATTACTGCATTATTATCCACGGCAGTCCCTCCTTCAGCATTTTCTACTATATTGATTGTACCTGTAAAGTTTGTTCCTTTGCCCATTGTAAAGTTCAAAGTAGAAACGGTATCCACCTCAATAGCTCCTGTTAATGTTTGGTTTGTCGTTGTTAATTCAACCTGACCACCATTGGCACCAGCTGTACCCCAGCCAAGTGTCGCATCATTTCCTAAGACGGCAAGTAATCTGCCAGATGTATCTTGATTTGTAATTGTTACGTCTTCTAAAGTAATAACGCTGTGTGTGTTCGTTACATAGATTTGGTCTCCATTACGTCCTGTTAACGAGCCACCTTTCATTGTGAAAGTAGCCGTTCCACTTTCGGCATCTCCTGACATTGATTGGTAAATCATCACATTGTGTACGTTGTTGTCTGAAGAGCTACCTTCTGGTGAACTCATATTCCCTGTAACATTTGTATTTTCTAATGTAATAGAGTTTTGACCTTCGATTACAAGTGCTTCTGAGTTCTCAGCGTTTAAAGTTGCATTTTTAACAGTTACATTTGCTGTAGAGTATACGGCTGGTGAGTTGTATCCTGTAGAAGTGTAAGTTCCTTTGTCTACGACTACCGTACCCCCACCACGGTCTGTACGAATCGCTGCTGATGAATTCCCTGCGGTATTCACCGTCAAGTTTGTAGCGTTCATCGTGCCGCCACCAGTAGTTTGGATACCACCTGAGTTATCTTTTGTTGTTGTGATGCTTGTATCTGATACATTGACGGTTGTTCCTGAGCCGTAACTGAACACTCCGTTACCGTTTTGAGCCGTTGTATTTACAGTAGCGTTTTTAATCGTCACTGTTGCTCCATCGGTTGCTAAGAATCCTGCGTTTATTCCATAGAAGTCTCCGTTTTCTGTATTCGATGTCGCTCCGGCTGTTTTGTTAACCGTTACGCCATCTAATGTAACTGTTGCCCCTGTTACACGAAGCGCATTTTCATCATCACCAGTAGATTCGTAAGTTTCTCCAGTTACTGTTGCATCTGTTGTTAAGTTTGTTGCTGCATCCCCTTGAGTCACTTGGTCACTTCCGCCAAACCCTTCTCCTCCAGGTTTAGCGGGAGGACTTTGTTGCGATTGTACTTGTGAAGTTTCAGTCGCTGTTTGTGCTTGTGTGTTTTGACATGCAACCAATGTAGTTGCAATGGTAATTGTGGATAGTAGAACAATTAATTTGCTTCTTCTCATGTTAGTCCTCCTCGCTTCCTATCAACATCTTGTTGATGGTTCTATCATAACGAGCTTACCTAAAATGAACTTAAAACAAAAAAAGATTTTCGAAAAAGTTTTTTCAAACTGAAAATTATCATATATGATAATTACCATATATGATAATTTCGTACGAAAAAAAGACGCTGGAATGATTTTCCAATATCTTTGATTTTCTATCTATCTTAAATCACTATAAAAATAAGGTTCTATAATTTTTAGGGTTGATGGAATTTT
>NZ_KV790873.1:0-47447 GCF_001807725.1 Granulicatella sp. HMSC31F03
GAAAATTTCCATCAACCCTAAAAATTATAGAACCTATAAAAAAAGAAGCTTGAACTTCAAGCTTCAAAAAATTTATTTTTTGGTATTTTTAATCATTGCACTTGTTCCACTGAAAGTGACGACTAATCCAAACGCAATTACTATCATTCGATTCAGTATCTCTCCAGATACAAAGAAACTTCCAGCAATAATCAGTATTCCAACCAGACTTACCATCCAAGTTTTAACAATTGGGACGGTTGAATCCTCTACTGCTTCTTTCTCTATTTCTGAAATAAAAACCTCTTTTTTCACAAGATATTTTGGCAAAATACTTTTAACATATGCAATTGTTGACAATGCGTAAAAAAGCAGTGCTGCTAAAATACTTAGGAGGATACTCTCCGGATAAAAGCTATAGATAATGGCACCCATTGCTAAGGCAATAATGAGGCGATGTCTAAAGGCGTTAAAAGTTACTAAATCCTCATCTGGAATTTTATAAACACTCTTTAATAAAGGTAAATAAAAATACTTTTCTCCATCTTTTCCCGTATAGAATTCACCAAAGAAAGACTTCATAGATTCACCTTTATAAGACTTCAGAAATTGCATATCGAGAAACGGTAATGATAACCCCTTTAGCAATTTCTACTTCAGTCTTTTCTTCATCAATTTTTTTCACAGTCCCGTATAGACCATTTGCACAAATCACTCTTTTTCCTACCTGCAAATCACCATGTAATTTCTCGAAATATTGTTGCTGGCGCTTCATATTCTTTCTAGAGAAGAAATAATAAACCCCTAAAATAACAGCAACAAAAACGATAAATGTCAGTGAACTCACTAAAATAATTTCTGCTGTCATTAAATTCCATCTCCGTCTTCTTCGACCACTTTATCTTGAGGCGTTGGAAGACTCACCTGTTGAATGGCTTCTCGACCTGCTGTTAAACTTTGAGTCACTACATCTTGAGCGCTTGAAGCGAACTCGCGCAACATCGCTATTTCAATTAACATTGGTAAGTTTGTACCTACGACAACCTCAACATTATCGAAATCCATTGATGCAACCATTGCTGATTTGAAAGGACTTCCTCCTAAAAGGTCTGCAAATACTACAATCCCTTCTGTTTCCTCTTGCAACTCTTTCATAGCGTCTCTTAGATTATTTTCAAGAGTTTCTATTGGATCGCTTTCTAAAAAAGGCACTACCTTATATGCAGTTTGTTTTCCTGCAATCATTTCTAAAGCGTGTCCTACTCCAATTGCAAACTCCCCATGTCCTGTAAGAATTAACCCTATCATTCTATTTCCTCCTATTTTTATTCTATACCTTAATACTAGACTAGCTAAACTGAAATTTCAAGCACAATTTATGCGTTTTCATAAAATCTTATCCAGAAATAAATAAGGAGTATTGTCCAAATACTGGGGGGGGACAATACTCCACGTTCAAAAAGCTATACGAATATTTTTGTTTTACCGATTAGAACAATTCTTTGTAGAAAGCAATTGTTTCTTCTAATGTTGGCATGAATGGGTTGCCAGGTGCACAAGCATCAATTAACGCATTCTTAGATAGATAGTCGAAGTCGAAATCTTTTTCTTCAATTCCTAATTCAGTTAATTTCTTAGGAATACCTACTGTTTCAGAAAGAGTTTCGATTTCTTTGATTGCATATGCTGCACATTCTTCATCAGATTTACCTTCAGTTTGTAAACCTAAAGCTTTTGCAACATCACGGAATGCAGCTGGAACACGTTTTGCATTTTCGCGTTCGATTACTGGTAATAACATAGCACAGCATACACCGTGTGGAAGTTTGTAAACAGCACCTAATTGGTGAGCCATTGAGTGAACATAACCAAGTCCAGCGTTGTTGAATGACATACCGCCTAAGAAGATTGCGTTCACCATTCCTTCACGAGCTTCGATGTCATGACCATCTTTAACAGCACGTGGTAAGTATTCTTTAATTAACTCAATTGCTCCAATAGATAATTTCTTAGTAACGCCGTAAGCACCTGGAGTTACTAAAGCTTCAACCGCGTGAGTTAAAGCATCCATACCTGTTGCTGCAGTTAATGCTGCTGGTTTAGATACCATTAATTCAGGGTCGTTTACTGAGATTAAAGCTAGGCTGTTTTTATCAACCATTACCATTTTAACTTTTCTTTCTTCGTCTGTAATTACGTAGTTGATTGTAATTTCAGCTGAAGTACCTGCAGTTGTATTGATCGCTACAACTGGTAAGCCTTTTTTAGCAGATTTGTGTAATCCTTCGTAGTCTTGTGGTTTACCACCATTTGTTGCAATTACTGAAATACAGCTTGCACAGTCTTGAGGTGAACCTCCACCTAAGCTAATGATGAAGTCACAGTTATTTTCTTTAACTGCAGCAACCCCATCGTTAACGTTTTTACAAGTTGGGTTTGGTTCTACATCAGAGTAAACTACAAAGTCCACGCCTGCTTCTTTTAAAGGTTCTGTTACTTTGGGAAGAATATCACTTGATTCGATAAATTTATCCGTTACTAAAAGAGCTTTATGATATCCTAAGTCTTTTACGTAAGGTCCAATTTCTTTAACGACTCCTCTTCCGATTAAGTTAATTGCTGGTAAATAAAATGTTGACATAATTTTTCTCTCCTAACTAGTAAGTAAGTTTATAAAACACCTTTTTTCAAGATGATGTTACCGTATAAGGCACTTTCTCCCGTTTGGATTACAAGATAAGCGTCTTTTGCTTGTTCGTAGAACTCAAATCGTTCGAACTCTTTAATTGCTGCTCCTGGGTGACTTTCTTCTAAGAGACGTTTATATTCATCCCAAATCACCGGAACAGTTGGATCTCCCGGAACGACTTGCATTAATCCTGCTTGATATGAACTGTAAGTATCTAATGGCAATACTTGTAGAATCGCTTCTAAAGCAACAGGCACCCCATGTCCGTCCATACGAATCACTCGTTGGCCAATACGATGAGCTGGGAAGTTTGCATCCGCAAGTACCAATTCATCTCCATGTCCCATTTCCATTAAATATTTCACAAGTTCTGGGCTTAAAATTTTAGGAATTTGTTTTAACATTACTGAATTCCTCTCTTCACTTTATTGAATTTCAAGCGAATTTCTTCTAAATCTGCAACGACACGACTTTCATAACGGGTTACAGGTTCTGAAGCCTTGATAATGTCTTGTGCTTCTTTGCGACTTGAAATCACTCCAAGTGTCAACAGTTGTGACAAGATATTTCCAAGTGCACTCGCTTCGATTGGTCCTGTAATGACTGTACGTCCTGTAAAGTCTGCTGTTAACTGGCAAAGCAATTTATTTTGAATACCTCCGCCGACCATTTGAACAGTTGTCATTTCGTGTTTTGTCAATTGCTCTAATTGCGTAATCGTTTCTAGATAAGTTAATGCTAAACTTTCTAGAACGACACGAACGATTTGACCTTTCGTTTGTGGAACTTTTTGTCCACTCACTTTACACCATTCTTTAATTTTTGTTTCCATTTCTCCCGGAGAAGCGAAAACTGGATCGTTTGGATGAATCCAAGTTTGGTTGTCCGTTACTTCTTCGGCTAATGTGACCATTTCGCCAAAGCCAACTTCTTCCCCTTGCAAGCGCCAGTCTCGTTGTAATTCTTGAATAATCCACATTCCTGTTGTGTTTTGTAAGAGACGATATTTGCCATCAAAACAGCCTTCATTTGTAAGTCCAGAGGCAAATGCTTCATCGGTTACAACTGGTTCGTCGGATTCCGTTCCGACAAGCGACCAAGTACCACATGAAATAAAGACAGTCCCTTTTTCATGTTCATATGGAATCGCAAGTACTGCAGCAGCTGTATCATGTCCAGCTCCTGCAATCACGTCAAATGAATCAACTTTCAACTGTTGAGTGATGCGAGGTGATAATTGTCTTAAAACTGCACCATTCTTCGTTGGTGTTGTAAACCATTTACGTGGAATATCTAAGCGTTCAAATACTTCTTCAGAGAAATCTTGTGTGAAGATATCCAGTAACCCACTTGTACTTGCAATAGTATATTCATTTGAAAGCACCCCTGAAAGTAAGTAGTTGATTAAATCTGGGATAAACAACACGCGTTGAACGATATTTTTAAGTTGTGGTTTTTCTTGCAAATCTGAGTAGATTTGTAAGACCGTATTAATGGTTGCAGGCTGCACACCTGTTTTTTGGAACAATTCTTTCTTCGAGATAGCGTTATAAAATGACTCCTCATATCGACCCATCCGATTATCTCTGTAACAATGTGGTTGATAGAGCAAATCTCCATTTTGATCTAGATAGGCATAGTCTACTCCCCATGTATCAACAGAGATGGAACGAATCGGAATCGAATCTTTGGAAGCCTTCTTGATTCCTTGCTTAATTTCTCCAAACAAGTGCAACAAATTCCAATACAAACCATCATTAAGATTCACCGGTTCGTTTTTGAACCGATGAACCTCTGATAATTGGAGGGAGCGTCCGTCATAAATCGCCTGCATAACACGTCCTGAACTTGCACCTAAATCAATGGCTAATAATTTAATCAAGCTCATGTTTTCTCCTCCATTACTAATCCCTATTTTTTATTCGTATAGTAAAGCTTTGATTTCATCGCTATCGATGTTCTTAGCATCATACCATTTAGAACCAGTATCCACGTCTTTCACTGTTTCACCTTTAGCTGCGGCAACTGCTAATTTAACAGCTTGGTAACCAATTTGAACTGGGTCTTGAGTTACAGAACCAACGAAGATTCCTTTACGGATAGCATCTTGTTGTAATGCACCTGAGTCGAACCCAACAGCTAAGATCTTGTCTGCGCCAAGTTTAGATTCTTTGAAGCCGCCGTTAGCATTGATGATTGCTTTTGCAGCGAATTCATTAGAACCATAGATTGCAACAGTATCTTCTTTTTCAAGAACTGTAGAAGCTTCAGTTTTACCTGCAGCATCATCTACTTGTGCTGGAACACGAACTTCGATTACAACTTTTGCATCCGCTTCGTTTACATCGTTTTTGAACTTGTCATGTCCAGTTACAGCAGTTTTAATGCCTTTTTTATTTAATAATTCAACCATTTTATCAATGAAACCACTTGTTCTTTGAGTGATTGAAAGTGAGTTTACTTCTTGAGAAACAACCCCGATACGAACTTTCTTGTCGCCGATTTTCTTTTCTAGTAATGGGAATAAGTGTTCAGCGGCATTACCACCAGCAGCATGGTTATCTGTTGAGGCAGTAGCTTTAATTGCTCCTTCTGGTGCCCCAGGAACCCCTGAGTCAAACCCGATAATAGGAATGTTTTTAGATTGTGCTTGTTTAATCGCATCTAATTCTGCTTCAGTATCTAATGCAGCTAAAGCGATTGCTTTTGGATTTTTGTTGATCGCGTTATTTAATTGTTCCAATTGTTCTGAGATAGCTGTTTCATTTTGAGGTCCTACGAAATTAACTTTAGCCCCTAATTCTTGAGCTGCTTTTTCAGCTCCTTTGTTAACTGCTTTCCAGAAGTCATGTTGGAAACCTTTCGCGATCACTTCCACTTTGAAGTCGCCACCTGATTGAGATTTTCCACCATCAGCATTTGATTTATTTGATGTACATCCTGCTAATAATGCAGAAGCACAAGCTAGAGTTGCAATAGCATATTTGAATGACTTTTTCATAATGTTTTCTCCTTTATATGTCCCTTTTGATCCTTCCAAGAAGGAGTCTTCCCAACTCATTGTGTACAATATCAAACTTATTTTTTCTTATTCATGCGGATTAAGATATCTGAGTAAACGGCAACGATTACAACAAAACCTGTAATGAATAATTGATAGTGTGGTTGTAAGTCGATGTATGGTAAACCGATCTTCAAGACAGACATAATGAATACCCCAATGATAGTACCAACAACAGAACCAACCCCACCAGCAAGTGAAGTACCACCAACTACTACTCCGGCGATGGCATCAAGTTCCATACCGTTCCCTGTACCAGGAAGGATTGTAGAATACGTTGCAGCATATGCGATACCAGCTAAACCTGCTAGAAGTCCACTGATGACATAAGCCATCCCTTCCCATTTGATAACGTTTACACCTGAAAGTCTAGTAGCTTCTTTATTTGAACCGATAGCAAAGATGTAACGACCAATTTTTGTTTTGTTTAAAACAATGGCTGCAATAATCGCTACGACAATCAAGACGATCAACCCGGTCGGAAAATTATCTTGCGTTCTGAATAAGTCTTTATACCAGCCTTCACCAGTTCCACGTAATGGGAACGTTACACTTTGTACGTTTGATACGATTGAGCTTAAACCACGTGAAATCATCATTGTACCAAGTGTTGCGATGAATGGTGGCAATCCAAATTTCGCAATTAAAATTCCGTTGAATAATCCAAATACACCCCCAATCACTAATATTGCCAACAATGCTAGCCATAATGGCCAACCCATTTTTGTATGGAGTACTCCACCAACGATGGCAGAACACATCATTACTGTACCGATTGATAAGTCAATACCACCGGTGATAATAACGAATGTTACCCCAATTGCTAAGAAACCAATGTAATAAGATGCGTCTAAAATGCTTACCGCTGTATCAAACGAACGGAACGATTCACTTGAGACTGCAAAGAATGTGAAAATCACGATCAACGCGATTAATGCAATTAACTTTTGTAAACCAACTGATTTTACCAGTTTCGTCCATAGGGACTTTTTCTCTTCCATATCTATACCTCTCCTCGTTTATCGATCTGTTGCTAATGCTAAGATTCGTTCTTGAGTTGCTTGACTGATATCAAGTTCCCCTGTCTTACGACCTTCACACATGACAACAATCCGATCGCTCATACGTAAAATTTCTGTAAGCTCTGAAGAAATCATAATGATTGATTTTCCTTGAGCTACCAGTTCATTCATTAATGAGTAAATTTCACTTTTCGCACCAACGTCAATTCCTCGAGTTGGTTCGTCAAAAATTAGAATATCGCTATTTTGTTCTAGCCATTTTGCAATAACAACTTTTTGTTGGTTACCACCTGATAAGTTACGAACTAGTTGTTTAGAAGATGGTGTTTTTGTTTTAAGCGATTGAACGAATTTATCACTCACTTTAACAATTTCACCATCATCGATTAAACCACCTTTGATGTACTTATCTAAGTTCGTCATTACAGTGTTATTGGCAATAGTCATATCAACGATACATCCATAACGTTTACGGTCTTCTGAAAGATAACCAATACCTTCTCTAATAGCATCTTGAGGATTTTTAATATCAACCTCTTTACCATTAATTTTAATTGTTCCGCTATCTTTCTTATCCGCTCCAAATAGTAAACGAGCTACTTCTGTACGACCCGCTCCCATTAATCCAGAGAAGCCTAAGATTTCACCTTTATGAAGCACAAAGCTAACATCTTTTACGTGGCTTCCTGAGTTTAAGTGTTCCACTTCTAATACAACCGGTGCACCTTCTGGCACTGCAGAAACCGCTTTCGGATCTTCGTAAATAGTACGGCCTACCATCATTGCGATGATTTCATCCTTCGTAGTTTCTTTTGTATTTACAGTTCCAACATACTCCCCGTCCCTCATAACCGTTACACGGTCCGTAATACGGGCAATTTCATCCATACGGTGAGAAATATAAATAATTCCCACACCTTTAGCACGTAAGTCATCAATAATGGCAAATAATTCATTAATTTCAGATTCCGTTAAAGCTGCTGTTGGTTCGTCGAAAACAATAATCTTCGCATCCATTGACAACGCTTTCGCAATTTCAACCATTTGTTGTTTACCAACTGTTAAATTTCCCACTTTTTCTTGTGGATTAATATCCAGTTTCAACAATTTGAATAATTCTTTTGCCTTTTTGTTTCCGGCATTATCATCAATGAACAATCCTTGATTGATTTCTTCACGACCGATGAAGATGTTTTGAGCCACTGATAAGTGGTTCATCATATTCAACTCTTGGTGCACGATTACAATCCCATCGTCCATAGCCTCTTTTGGCTTCGAATATTCTACTTGTTTTCCGTTATAGTGAATTGTTCCTTCGTTTGCTCCATAAATACCGGTCAACACTTTCATTAAAGTTGATTTACCAGCACCGTTTTCACCCATTAGTGCATGTACTTCGCCTGTTCTTAAGTCGAAGTCTACACCTTTTAGGGCTTTAACAGGCCCAAACGATTTTACAATCCCCTTCATTTCAAGAATAACTGGATTACTCATGCATTTCACCTACCTGTTCCAGTTTTGTAATACGCTCTTTCAGCGCTTCTATTTGTTCTTGTTGATCAACGATGATATTGACAACTTCTAGCAGCAAGTGACTGTTCATAAAATGATCTTGAGCATGAACGGATAGAAGTGTTGTACTTACGCCTTCACCTCTAATTTCTTGCTGAATCATTTCAGTTTGAACATTATGCGCTTCTACTCCTTTAGCCTTGGCTTCATCAAGGATGCCTCTTGCAGATGAAATATCACCTGCAAGAGCACTCTTAACGGATTGCAAAGCTAAAGTAGTGACTTTACTGCTTTTTACAATCAGTTGCATCAATCGTTGCGTATCCGATTTGCTTGATTTACTCATTTGTTTAACCTAATAATTCAATCGCTTGTTTTAGAACTTCTTCTCCGCGCATATTTTCAAAATCATCATCTGAAATTACAGCAACTGGAACGTTTAATGAAGCTTTTGCTTTTTCTTCTAAATAAGCTAGTTGAGGTCCTAATAATAAGACATCAATATTTTTTAAAGTATCTACCCCAGTAATCCCTACTGAGTAGAATGAGTAATCTAATTTATCACGGTAAATCACTTCTTGAATGCGTTCAACAAGCATACTAGTTGTTAATCCACCAACACAGGCTAAAATAATCGTTTTTGTCATTTTAGTCTCTCCTTTCTATTACTTATGAATAGGTCCTAATAATTGGCACGCACGGTAGTCAGCTGATTCTAAATCTTCTGTTCCGAATAGTGACCAGTTCTTAGGTCTGAAGATATCTTCTTCTGCAACATTATGCATATTCACTGGAATACGTAACATTGAAGCAAGAGTGATAAGGTCAGCTCCAATATGTCCATAAGAGATTGCACCGTGGTTTGCACCCCAGTTATTCATTACATCGTATACTGACTTGAATGCGCCTTTACCTGTTAAGCGAGGAGCAAACCAAGTTGTTGGCCAACCTGGATCTGTACGGTTATCCAATGTATGGTGTACATCTTCAGGTAAATCAAGTGTGTAGCCTTCTGCAATTTGTAATACAGGTCCAACACCTTTCAATAAGTTCAAGCGAACCATTGTTACAGGCATATTTCCTTTAGATAAGAAGCGAGTTGAGTAACCGCCACCACGGAAGTATTCGCGGTTTGCTGCTGGGAAGTCTGTATTTGCAAGCATTGCATCTACTTCACTTTGATCTAATTCCCAGAATGGTTTCATTACTGCTTCACCGTTTCTTGTAGCTTGACCAGTACCGTCTAATGTACAAGAACCAGAGTTGATTAAGTGTAAGAATCCATTCTCAGCATGGCCTTCAAGTTTATGACCTGTTACACGTTCAACAGCTTCTGGACTCCAGTAGGTACGAACGTCCGCAAAGATTTGTGGAGTGTTTGTTAATAAATAGTTAAATAGCATTGATACACCGTTTAACGCATCATTTTCAGTAGCGAAGATGTATGGTCTGCGAATTCCGTTCCAGTCAAATTGAGTGTTTAGGAATGTTTCCATGAAGTCTCCGTTAGGGAAGTGGTCTGTCCATTGACGTTGACCTTGGAATCCACCAACAAGAGCGTAGTGACCAACTGCTTCTTCTTCGAAGCCTAGTTCAGCAAGTCTTGGGTTACCAATCATTAAGTCACGTCCAATCATGAACATCTTAATCACGAATTCCCATTGTTTATCTTTTTCTTCACGGCTTAACACTAGGTCTTCACGGTTACGGTCAAATCCTTCTTTAACGTTTTCTTTCACCCATTTAAGTGCACGTTCGAATTCTTCATGATCGTAAATGCCACGGTCAATACGACGAGTGAATTCCGTCATATCTACTGATTCGTTACGCATTCCTAAGTATTCTTGGAAGAAGTCAGGATCTACGATTGAACCACCGATACCCATTGACACGCTACCCATTGATAAGTAAGCTGTATCTCTCATTAAGCCTGTAGCAAGAGCTGCTCTTGCATAACGTAAGATTTTTTCTTTAACGTCTTCAGGAATTTCTGTATCAGATGCTTCTTTAACATCTTTACCGTAAATCCCAAATGCTGGAATTCCTTTTTGAGCATGAGAAGCAAGAACTGCTGCTAAATATACAGCCCCTGGTCTTTCAGTTCCGTTGAATCCCCAGATAGCATGTGGAATATCAGGAGACATATCCATTGTTTCACTACCATAGCACCAGCATGGTGTTACTGTGATGGTTGCACACACGTTTGATTTTTTGAATAGTTCGTGAGATGCTGCTGCTTCTGGTACACGACCGATTGTTGAAGGTGAGATTACACATTCAACCGGTTGTCCATCAGGATATTTCAATGTTGACTCGATCAAAGCAGCGACACTCTTCGCCATATTCATTGTTTGAACTTCTAACGATTCGCGAACTCCTTGGCGACGACCGTCAATAGTTGGGCGAATCCCAATACGTGGATGTTGAATCATTTTTGTTCCTCCTATTCTTACTAAACTTCACGAACAGTTCCGTCAGGATTGTATTTCTTGTATCCTGGGTGGCGTCCTGTCACTTTGTAGTTTTCTCGCATCTTGAACATTTGCTCTAATTTTTCTCTTGAGATTTCTTTTTCCTCAATGCCTTTTGTTAGTAATAACATTCTTCCGTGGAATGTTGATTTAGCCACGAGTTCTAATGTTTCCATTCTGTAGTATGCTGTAATTACATCACTACCTACTGATAATGCACCATGGTTTTCAAGTAACATCACGTCGTGTTCTTGTAAGTATGGTGTAATCGCATCTGGAACTTCCATTGTTGAAGGAACCCCGAATGGTGTAATTGGAATTGAACCGATAACAATCGCACTTTCAATTAGTGAATAAGTATCTAATGGAATATGTGCTAATGTAAATCCAGTTGCAATTGGCGGATGAGCATGAACAACAGATTTCACATCGTCACGTTCTTCATAGCAGCGAATATGCATTTTAATTTCGCTTGAAGGACGATATCCATCGTTGGCTTCAATTACTTCTCCTTTCATATTTAATTTAACGAGTTTCTCTGGTGTGATAAAACTCTTACTGATACCTGTTGGTGTTGCGATGATGGTATCCTCATCAATACGAACTGAGACATTTCCGTCATTTGCAGCTACCCATCCTAGCTGCCACATTTTATGACACACATCACAAATTTGTTCGCGTACTACTTGTTCATCAAAAGTCATAGTATCATCCCTTTCTGATTAATATATTAGCAACAGAAGAAAGCGGATACAATATATGGATCAACTATTGAACATCATTCAAGTATTGTGCTATAATTTGTTCATAAATGTTCAAAAACGTTCAACTAGGGGGTTTTATTATGGTATCTTTGGAGCGAATGTCTCGTATTATGGATATTCTCACCAAAAGGAAAATCATCTCTACCTTCCAACTGGAAGCGTTGATGTATTGCTCCACCTCTACATTGAGGCGTGACCTGATTAAATTGGAAAAAGAAGGAAAAATCATTCGATCTCATGGCGAAGTTCGACTTGTTACTACAAACAATATTGAATACGCTTACGATAGTAGAATCCATGAAGAAACTCAGGGGAAACAACAAATAGCGGAAACAGCTTCCACTTTTTTAACGGATAACCAATCGATTTTTATCGATAGTTCATCCACGTGCGCCACACTTGCTCCTCACTTAGGAACTCTTCAAAATTTACGTGTGATTACAAATGGGATTGAAATTGCACGTAAGTTGAACAATTATGAAAATATAACTTTGTTCTTTTGCGGTGGACATATCGGCTATGGAACAAACTCGGCTTTGGGAGATTTTGCGACGGGTTTTATCAATAATTTCCATGCAGATATTTGCTTTATGAGCTGTCGAGGTCTTGACCGTTTCGCGGCTTATGAAGCAAATCATAGTCAAGCACTTTTTAAACAACAGATGATTGCAAATTCTGATGTTGCTGTACTACTTGCGGATCACTCAAAGTTTAATACGAGTCATTACTTCAAGTTATCTAATTACAATGCTATTGACTATATTGTAACCAACCAAGCTCCTGTCGAATCCTTTCAAGATACGGTGGGCGCTCAATGCGAAATTCTTTGGTAACAATAGAAAACAAAGAAAAATAAATGAATCCAATTGAACATTTTGAAAGTGGACTATCTTCATCTCAAGTTAGTCATAGTTATCTCTTAAGTAGTTTTTTGCTTAATAATAGTAAAAAAACAGCTTAATAATTAAGCTGTTTACAACGTTACTAACTGTTTTTTAAACTATTTATATTTATTTTTCTAAACACATATCTAAACACATATCTAAACACTTATAAAATACATTCCACCCCTACGGTAAAAATAAAAATACCTAAGGTAGTAGTATTATTTATTCAATTCATTTTAAAAGCCGAGCAATAGTTTAATTCTTTACTATTGCTTTTTTGTATTATAATTTTTTAGTTCTTCTTTTCAACATTTCAAGACTATTTTATTACTGATATTTTTTGTGTTTTCCTCTTGAATTAATTCCCTAGATAATCAAAAATAACCATATTAAGCCACCTCTTTTTATTGTTATTAGTGCATTCCTAGTCATTGTGAAGCTGTCAATTATTAAATGTGTTTAGATATGTGTTTAGAAAACTATAAAATAAGCCCCTATTTTATGAAGTTGAGTATACCTTTTTCATTACTTTTTTGGCGTGAAAAAATATGTACAGTGACTGCGTGAAGGTCTTTTAAGGTACACGGTAGGCTACCGCCCCCCTAGTACACATTTCTCACTACCACGCTATTAAATGCTTATTTTAGGGGTTTACAGCGTTTTTAAAAGATTTTAAATATAATTATCCTACAACTATGTAAAATGTTTTAAAACCTCTTTAGGCTCACTTCTGAATTTCACATATCTTGTATTGTGTTAAATTCGTGTATCCTCATAAAATATTGATACAATAATATTTCTTCATATTTATATTTTTGAATTTACAATTTTTCATTATGTTAAATTCGATACTCAAACAAGTGTTTTAAAACTGATTACTCTTTATAAATCTGCTGTTTTTTAACCCCCTTTTCTCAAAAATAACCCTGCGTTTGGAAACAGTCCTTTCCCTCGGTATTCCACCTTGACTATATTCAATAAAGCTTTGTGGGGGGGACGATATTTTTTATTAATTTAAAATAATTAAAAAATACTTGCTTACTTCCTTGTGAGGTTTGGGCAAGTATTCTTTATATCTTTTGTTTCATTTTACTTTTGTTTCTTCAGTAATATTTTTTCTAATATCTGAATTAAACATATTATACATTCTGTTTAGTTCGTCATATCTCGTATTGCCTTGATATAACAGCATTTCTTTCAACTTCTTAAAATGAACTAACACTTTTCTCATTATGTTTAATTGATATTTTCAAAAGGTATTTTAGACACTCTTTAGGTGCATTAAATCAACGAAAACTCAACACATTCTAATTGAATAGCTAGTAATGTTACTGCTTGCTTATATTGATTCTTTATCTCTTTATAGTTCTTACCTGTTTTTCTGTAGATTGATAAAGGAGTTTCACCATCTATAAAGCATTGCTTCAGTAATAGCCTTTCTGAATTACTTAAGGTTGATAAAGATGTTTCAAATTCTTCAATCTCTTTTATTCTTTCATCAGTTAAGTTAAACAAGGCTACTTGTTCAATGTTAGAATTATAAAGCTTGTTAGTTTTCCCAAAAGATAGGTTTAATTTACTGTTTATTGTTTGTGATGATTTTATAGCTACAATATTTTTATTCTCTATATATCTATTAATCTTTTGTTTTAAATTACGTTCGGTTTCTTTTAAATTAATAACACTTAAATCTAATATACTACCACCTCATTTTTAAAGACTAAGCATTCTAATAAAGCAGCAAGTTTTATAATTACACTTTTTCTATTGTCACGTATTGTAAACTCACTATAAGAGCATTCTAAACCTATTTTGATATCTGTTTGTTTTAAAATAAGCGTTTGTATTACTATATATCTTTCTTGTTCAGTAAGATTGTTTATAGTATTTGTAACTTTGCTTATAAATTCAATCAATCCATTGTTTTTTGAATTAGGTTCTTTTAATTCTATGTTAAATTTAGAATTAAAACTTATCTTATTTGTTTTGTAAATAGCCATTGTTACTAGTTTATATTTATCTATTAATCTTTGTAACCTCCTTTTGGTTTCCTTATAATCTACGATATCTATTATAGAATTATAATTAGGGTTAAAGCTTTCAAAGATAAATTCTGTCATACCTCACACCTCTTTATTCGTATATTACACCTTCTAACAACCGTGCAACCTTTTCAACCGCCTTGTTCTTAATTCTATAAAATTGTGTTTCACTCAAACATAAATCTACAGAACAAGCTACACCGCTTTTTTTCTCTACATAAAAATCATAGAACACTTGATATTCTTCCTCGTTCCATTCTTCCAATGAATTTAAAGTATTATCTATCATATCTATATATTCTTGATACTCAATATTAACCTTTCCTAAAAATACTTTACCATCTTCAATTTTCTTAATTGTTTTACCATTCTCTAGCGCAATTATACCTTTATACAAATGATACAATTCAAAAATTCTTTTTATTCGTTTATTGGTAGCTTGTATATTTATTTTTCTTTTTAAATCATCTTCTAATTTTTCCCAATTCATATTTTCTTATTTTCCTTTCTGCCCATTTATTTACTATTCTTTCATTTCTTTCGCTTCCTCATAAATATTAGCTAAACTATAAGCAACATCATCAATTTTAAAAAATAAACTTTGGAATTTATCATAAAATGATGATAATAATTCTGATGACTTCATTTCATAAAGAGCCGTGTATTTTTTTATTTCAATCATACCTTCACATGCGCTTTTCATAATTTTTAAATCATTCATAATATCATTTAATTCAAAGACTTGTTCAGTAAGAATTGATTCAATATTTTTATTATTCATAGTTTCCTGTTTATTCATGGTTATTACTCCTTATACTTGTTATTAGGTAACTTTGGTGAACATTAATTATTGTTTTGCGTAATAAATGTATACATTCATTAATTTACTTATGCATTAATGTATACATTAATATCTTGCTAAGTAACTTTATTAGTTGCTATAGACTTAAAATAAAACGGCTTTTTGCAAGGCTTTTTAGTCTATTCTTATGCTAGAGTTTTTCTTGCAAAAAGACTTCCCCCTTTTTAAGGGGGTTAGGGGGTTATATTGTATTCTATGAGTACTCTATGTGTATTCTATGTTATAGGCGTGCCAATTTGACACTTTACTGGTGCCAATTTGACATTTCTAAAGTGCCAATTTGACACTTTAGTATATAACTACGACACTAGGGGCGGTTTAGCTATTTCTACTACTTTATATAAACCAGTTTGTAAACTAGCTTGTAAACTAGCTTGTAAACTACGTTAAATATTTGTAAGACTATTATTAAAAAGGCAAATCATCAATTTTAATATCTTCATGCTCTATTATTTTTAGCGTTTCGTAATCAATTGTGTACCATTGTTTATGTACTTTTTGTTTGGCAATAATTAATTTTTTCTTTTTTAAATTACTTACAACTCTTTTTAACGTTCTAACTGAAAGAAAAGGCATTTCATTTTGCCATTCTTCAAATGTTTTGTACACCCATACTTTCCCATCAACACAATTTTTTGACCTAACTAGCCAAAAGTGTAACTGTTGTAAAAAAACAGCTTCATTAATTCCTATCTTTACGGCTAGTTTGGGCAACAGTATTAAAGACTTATCACTTATTAATAATTGTTGTTTAGCACTCATAATAATTGTCCTAATTTCACATAATTGATTGAATACCAGTTTGTTTTATCCATTTTCATTTCATTGAAATTGTCAATTATTAATAGTTGCTTATCTGATAAACTTTTTACGATACGCTTAAGAGTACTTAAAGAGAAAATTTCAAGCGTTTCTTGTAATTCTTCATAAGTTTTGCATACCCATTTTTTCCCATTTCTTTCTTGTTCTGATTCAAGTAACCAGTAATGTAACTCTTGAATGAATATAGCTTCATTAATTCCAACTTTCTTACAAAGAGATGGTAATACTTGCAAAGGGTATTCATTAATTAAGTAACTGTTCATTTTCCTAATTCTCCTTTTCTATATTGTTGTTAAAGCTTCTTCTTACTCCTCGTTATATTCGTCTTTCATTTTATTTAGAAAAGCGCCATAACCTACCCCAACAACAAAAGAAATTAAAGATGACACTATCAGCATAATGTTTGTTAAAGTAAATTCATTAATAACCATGTAGACCCCTCCTATTTTCTTTATATTTTGCTTATTTTTAATTTTTATACCGTTTTGGTATGTTTATACCTTTTTACATCAAAAGCCCTAAAATGACGTTTTTTAATCAAATTACGGCGTGTTTTTTTATTTTTACCGTCGGTTCGATATACCCACTAATGAAATACTGTTGTTTTGGTTTCAATTCAGCTATTCACTTGAAATAGCTTTTTAAGTGAGTTATTTTTTTGTACTATTTTTAATATCTTCAATAAAATCCCTTTTACATTGCTCATATCCTAAAATAAAAGCATTACATACTATAATGGATGTTAAATAGGTAGTTGCGGTATCATAATTATCAAAATCTTCAAAAGATAATACCCCTGTAATTCTTTTCTCTGCTTGCATATAGTCAGAGTGATTGACGTTATATTCTTCTTTTAATTCATCAACTATATTATTTATGTCTTCATAGTCTAAACTATCCATAAAATATTCAATTAATTCATCTCTAATTTTCATTTTTACACCCCAATTTATTTAACTTATTTTTATTTCGAGTCATTTCTTTCCCGCTCTCTGCTGTATTTAGCTACTTGATTTATCCCTTTTCCAATTCGCTTATAAGTCGTTCGCCTAATTCCAATACTTTTTTAGCCTAGTTTCTTGCTCCTTGTTATATTCGTCTTTAATTTTATTTAGACACACGCCATAACCTAAACCAACAACAAAAGATATTAAAGACGACACTATTAAAATGATGTTTGTTAAAGTAAATTCATTAATAACCACGTAAAACGCTCTTATTTCTTTATTTTTAGCTTGCTATTTAATTTTTATGCCGTTTCGGTATATATTATTTATACCCTTTTATACCAAAAGCCCTAAAACACCGTTTTTTATTCAAATTAAGACATGTCTTTTTATTTTTACCGTGGGGGTGGAATTTTATTTTTTATGTCTTTCTATAAACTCATCTAATTCACTACGTTTTATATATCTTTTTCCCTCTATCTCGTATGTAGGTAGCCCCTTTTTTATCCATGTCATAATAGTAGGGCGTGTTACATCAAGATAGTATGAAGTTATCTCATTAATACTTAAATATGTTTTTAATAAAATTGTATCTTCTCTTGCTTTTTCTGTTGCTTTTACATAAACCTTTTGAATACCTATGTAAAGTTCATCATAAAATTCATCTGGTAACGATAGTGTTAACGCCATTTTGTTTACTCCTTTTCATTTTTTAACCACTTATCGATAGAATCAAACACCCTCTTATTTAAGTCATAATCACCGTTTTCTACCTTTTTTAAAGTTTGGTAACTGGTTTTTAGTTCTTTTGCTAACCTCTTTATACCAATATTTCCTAAAGCTCTTTTAATTTTTATCTGACAAGCCATTTCTTTACTGACCCACATATGTATCTCCTTTCTTATTTTAAAAGTGAGTTGACAGTTCACTCTTTTTAACTTATAGTGAAATTGTACCTCACTTTTTTAAATTCGTCAACACTTTAAGTAACGTTTTACTTCATTTTAGCGAATCGTTATTTTATACTTTATATTAAAGAGGTGATACTTTTGAACAGAATTAAAGAACTACGAAAGCAGGCAAACTTAACTCAAGAGCAACTGGCTAAATTATTAAACGTTTCTAAAAGAACTATTATTTCTTGGGAAAAATCAGAAAGCTCTATAAAAAAGGAAAACCTAAAAGCTTTATCAGAAGCTTTTGATGTTAGTCAAGGTTATTTACTTGGCTATACTGACATAAAAAAGAGGTATAAAGATGAGGAAGTTTTGGGAACAACAAGAAGTTTTGTACCAATTTCTCGCACTAGAAATAGAGATGAAGATTTTATAAAGTTTATTAATTTTTTAAAAGAAATAAGAGTAATTTTAAGCGATGAACAAATTTTAAATATTTTTAAATTAATAGAATCAATGAATGTTTTTAATCCAAATAATTATGTAGGTGATTTTTTAAACTTTAAAATTGGAACACCTATAGATGAGCGAACATTTTTTAATAATATGTCTGAATATGGATATTCGTATATGATGGAAGAAATCACTGAAGAAGATGTAAAAGAATATAATAACCTTTTTAAAGACTTATTTAATTAATCTTTTTATTTTTACCGTGGGGGTGGAAATAGAAAGGGTAATAAAATTGGCAACATATAAAGAATACAAAACAAAAAAAGGTACTTTTTGGCGTGTTAGTGGTTACTTAGGTATAAACCCTACCACAGGGCAACAAGTAAATATTAATAAACGTGGTTTTGCTTCAAAACGTGAAGCTATGCTGTACTTTTCTGAAGCTGTTACAAACCTAGAGAAAAATACTTATGAGGTAAAATCAGTTTCTAAGACTTATAAACAAGTTTATGAAGAATGGTTAGAACAGTATAAACAAGATGTGAAAGAAAGCACCTATCATCAGATGATAACTTCAATGAATAAAGATGTTTTACCACATTTAGGAAACTTAAAAATAGACAAAATACAACCAGTTACAATTCAACAATTATTAAACAACTGGCATAAACGCTATACAAATTATAAAAAAATGTATTGGCGTATGTTGAAGCCTTTTGAATATGCTTTAAAACATGGTTACATTCATTTTAGAATTGAAGATAGAATAACAATACCTAAAGATAAACGAATAAAATCGGACAAAAAACAATTTTATACTAAAGATGAATTACAAGGACTATTATCTTGTATGGAACAGAATATACAACCTATATGGTATGTATTTTTTAGGTTACTTGCTTTTACTGGTATGCGAAAAGGAGAGGCACTTGCTTTAACATGGAAGGATATAAACTTTTCTTCAAAAACTATTGATATTAATAAAACTTTTGCTATTGGTTTAGGGCATAATCAGATTATACAAACACCAAAAACAAACTCAGGTATTAGAGTTATTACCGTTGATAATAAAACGCTAGAAATACTGAATAAATGGAAATTAACCCAAGCTACACAGTTATTAGAGCGAGGTTTTAACGCTTTAAATGATACCCAATTTGTTTTTACATCATTTAATGATAATACATTCATTCCTTTAGAAAAGCCCTCATATTGGTTTAAAAAATTTTGTAATGAGAATGGTTTTGACATCATTTCTATACACGGTTTTCGTCATACTCATTGTAGCTTACTTTTCGAAAGTGGCGTGCCTATGAAAGATGTTCAAGAACGTTTAGGACATTCTGACATTCAAACCACTATGAACATTTATACACACGTAACAGAAAACAGCCGTGAAAATAGTGCTAAACTGTTTGCAAATTATGTAGGTTTTTAAAATATCTAAACACACATCTAAACATATTAGAAAATAAAAAAGACAAGTATAGTAGAAACCTTGATATAAATGCTTTTCTATTATGTTATATCTTCCATTTTTGATTGTCTCTTAAATAGAAAAAAACGCGCTACAGTTGTAGCGCGTTTTTTGTTTATGATGATTATGCTTTTAATTCTGCTGTTAAGCTTTCTAATTGGTCTACTAAATGGCCAACATAAGCAATCGCTTGTTTCAATGGCTCATCTGTTGAAACATCGCAACCAGCATGAATCGCTAAGTCTTTTGCAGACATGCTTCCACCTTTAGACAATGTATCTAACCATACTTTAGCGTGTTCAGGGTTCTCTTCGATTTGGTTGGCAATTGCCGTACCGATTGTAAGTCCTGCTGAATACGTATATGGATATAATCCCATGTAGTAGTGCGGTTGACGCATCCAAGTTAATTCTGCTCCGTCGTTGACAACTAGGCTGTCTCCGAAGAATTCTTGCATCACTTCTTTTTTCACATTTGATAATACATCCGCGTTCAGCATCTCGTTATTATCAATCATCTTATAAATACGATCTTGATATACAGCTTCCATATAGTGCGTTACCATGTTGTGGAAGTACGTACGGCTAATCATATTACTGATCACCCAACGTTTGAAACGAGCGTCTGTACTTGTTTTAAGTAAGTAATTTGAAACAATGACTTCATTACATGTTGAAGGAGCTTCAACGAAGTATAATGAACATTCATTGTTTAAAATCGATTGATGTTTCCCTGTTGACATGAAGTGGTATGCATGTCCTAATTCGTGCGCTAACACGAATACTTCATTCATTTTACCAGTCCATGATAATAGAATAAATCCGGCAACATTAGGAACCGTCGCACAGAATCCACCTGTACTCTTACCAATGTTTTGTGGGAAGTCAGTCCAGCGTTTGTCATAACTTTCATCAATCATCGCTTTATAGTCTTCGCCAAGAATGCCTAAAGCTTTCTTCAAGTACTCGCGAGATTCTTCAATCGTCATATCCACTTCGAATTCTGGATCCAAGTTGATTTTTGCATCCATAAATTGCATATCAGAAATGCCGTGCTCTTTCGCTAATAACTTAATATAACGTTGCATATGAGGAGCTAGGTCTGTCATCAGCATGCGAATTTGACGGTCGTATAATTCACGGTCTCCATCTTGTTCGTCCAATAAGTAGTCAATGACACTATCGTAACCACGCATCGTTGCCATCATTTTTTCTTTTTTCAATTCTGAAATGTATTCATTGGCAACGGTATTTTTATACGCGTTCAATGTTTTGTAGAAGCTCTTAGCCGCAGCTCGACGCACTTCTTTGTCCGCGTCCATTTCGTGCAAGTTTTCGTATAATACGAAGCTATTTTCAAGTGTCTTCCCATTCGCTTCAAATGACTCGAATTGCATATCTTCATGTTTGGTTACTTCATATAATTGGTAGAAACCTGGTAAGCTACTTAAGTTTGATAAGACTTGTTCTGCATCTTTAGAAAGCGTATGTTTCTTTTGACGAATCACTTTTTCTACAAAGTAGGCTAAGTCTGGTCTCTTCTTGGCTACGAATTGGTTTAAGAAGGCTTCTTCTAATGAAATGAGTTCTGTCATCACAAAGCTCATGTTTTCCGCATAGGATACGCTGACTGCTTCAAATGCTGTCGCATTTTCAATCACTTTCGGATTCAAACGGTCAACCGTCATTGGGAGTTCCGCATAATGAGAAGCGCGGTATACTGCTAATTCAATCGCTTCATATTGGCGAATCGCTTCATCTAATACTTCTAAATCCCCTAATTTATTTTCATATTTTTCTTTGAAAGCTTTCATTTCTTTCTTTAGTTTGTCCAACTCTGCATAAAATGCTTCGTCGTTTGGATATAATAAAGTCATATCCCATGTAATAGAAGGATCTACTTCACTTCTTGGTACTAATTTAATTTCAGCCATAATTTCACTCCTTTTCAGTTAGTATCAATTATACACAATCTCCCTATCGTTTGCTATACTAGGACTATTAGAAAATCGAAAGTAGGTGGATCTTTGTATATTAAAAACGAACTTTCTAACAGCGCTCTTTTACTGTCTATTCCTCATAGTGGGCTCCATATTCCAGAAGAAATAGAAGTTCTTTGTAATCCACATGCCAAAAGAAATCATACAGATTGGTTTCTTCCTGAATTAGTCGATTCTAATTCTTATACAATCATAAAAGCTACGGTTTCTAGATATATTGTTGATGTGAATCGATTTAAACCGACACAGAAGCACTCCATTCAACCGATTATTCCACGGACGGACGAAGAAGGTGTCCCTTTATTTAAAAACTTCCCTTCAAAGCAAAAGCAAAGACAATGGATTCAAGATTATTACGAACCTTACTATAAAAAATTGAAGAGATATTAACTCAAAAATTAAGCATTCACCAGCAGGTTTTTCTTTTAGATATACATAGTTATGATGATTTGCTTTTTCCTTCTCATGAAATGATACTTGGGAGCCGGAAACAGACTTCTATCAACAAGAATTCCCTTAAGAGGATCGAAGCTCTCTTTCAAGAACAAAACCTCCCTACTCGTTTAGATACTCCTTTTTCAGGAGGAAGTATTGTTGCCACTTTTGGAAAGCAAGAACGCGTTCAAGCTCTACAAATAGAAATTCCTTACTCCTTCTATTTAAAGGGAAACAAACCAAACGACATAAAGTTTAATAAATTGCAGAAAAAATTACATCATATTTTTGATCAACTCAATAACGAAAACACCTAGATACCTTCTTATGATCGTATCTAGGTGTTTATTCTAATTTGTTTTTTCCTGTAATTTTTTAATTTGCTCTTCGAGTAGTTGAATTTTCTCCGCTTGAGAATTAATTTGTTCTTGCATTTTCGTCATTTGATCTTGATAGTTCTCTAATGGAGTTGGTGTCGTTTTCGAGAAACTTCGGAAGATAAATACTGATAAAAATAATATTACAAGCGTTAGAATAATAAATACCCAACCTTGGTTTCTTCTGACGTATTGGTTAAATGTTCTTTGCAAATTTTTCCCTGAGTTACTCATTTATCTTCACCTCTTAACTTTTCAACAGTATACCATTAATTTTGAAATATCTCTAGATGGCACTTACAATTTTTGTCATTTGTTCGGTCATTGCCCCCACTATTCCATCATCACACACGACGATTAAGATATCACCAGACAGAAGAATCGTATCTCCTTTTGCCACTATCTCTTTAGCACCACGTCTTATGGTTGCAATAATAATTTCTTTTGGCCACTCCACTTCTCGGATTTCTTTTTCTACCAGAGGGCTATCCACCATAATTGGAATTTCAAAAGTCGTTCGTTCTCCTTTGGTAGTTGTAGAATGTTCTTTATCTAAACGTTCTGCTAACACCTCATAGATTGGATCCATCTTCAAGAAGTCAGCCACAATATACGCCACTAAAGTACAAATTCCAAGCGGCATTAATTGGTTCAATCCTCCCACCATTTCTGTTACAAGCAGTAAAGCTGTTAGGGGTGCTTTCCCAATTGCCGCAAAATACCCTGCCATCGCAAAGAACACAAAGCTAACGCGTACACTTGGGTCTACCCCTAAAAATTCAATGAGGAATTCCGCATATGCCAATCCAAGAAGAGCTCCGAGTGAAAGAATCGGTAAAAAAATCCCCCCAGGAAGTCCTGTTCCGTATGAAATCATTGAGTAGACAAAACGAATCACAAATAGCCCCACTAAAAATTGAACAGTATGATTTTCTTTAACGAGTGCTAATACTAACTCACCACCACCGCCTAAAACATGAGGATTCCACATGCCAAGAGGAATAATCAACATAAAGGCAATGAGACAGTAATTATATGGTGCCACTTTTGGAAAAAGTGTCTTGTAAATCTTTGGCAAAGCTAACGTGAGACGATGGTACGCTAATCCAAAAATTGCAAGGACAATGCCAAGAAGGACAACATATCCATAATATTCCATCGGAAAACGTTGGTCATTCCCAAGGTTAAGAGATGGATGTGTCCCAAAGACATTTAATGAAATAAAGTTAGCCACGATTGCTGCTGTTAGAGTTGTCACGGCTACAAGTGGACTGAAGGTATGATGAACTTCTTCTAATACAAACATAAGTCCAGCAATCGGAGCATTAAACGCTGCAGCAAGGCCGGCACCAGCTCCACTGGAAATAAACACATTCTTCTGTACCCGATTTGCCTTAAATGTCTCTGCTACTCCTTGACCAACCGATGCTCCTAATTGAATCGAAGGACCTTCACGTCCAAGCAAGAGTCCTGAGCCAATTGAAATCGCTCCTCCGACGAATTTCTTCCAACAGACAGACCACCAATTCATATCCATCTTTCCTTGAAGTTGCAATTCTACTTGTGGAATCCCACTCCCTTTAATATCAGGATCGCTCTTTACAATCTGCCCTAAAATAACCCCCATTACAAGGCTAAAGAGAATCCATGCCGGAATCCATTGCGGTTGTTCTCTTAAAAACGAATAGACGGTCACTACTTGTTCTAAAATAAAGCCAATCATATATCTAAATAAACTAACCGCACTTCCTGCTAGGACTCCGATTAATGCGCCAATAGCAATATACCCTGATTTTCGGTATCTCCGAGGGTTCAAATGACTCCAAAACTCCACTCGCACTCATCCTTTACAATTTATTCTCTTTCATTATATCAAAGTCTGCCCATAAAAAAAGGAAGAAATGAAAATTCTTTCACTTCTTCCTTTATTTTATTCACCTTGTAAGTCTGCTTCATCAAGAGCATTCATTAAACGGAATAGTTCTTCCTCTGTTAATGCTGCTTTTTCCTCTTTTGAAAAATCGCGTACAATCTCGCCACGATGCATGACAATGAGTCTGTTTCCAAAATGAATCGCGTCAGATAGATTGTGTGTAATCATAAGCGCGGTTAAGTTCTTTTCTTCGATGGTTTCTTGTGTTTTCTGCATAATTTTGCGCTGTGTTTTCGGATCAAGCGCTGCTGTATGTTCGTCTAATAGTAATAGTTGCGGAGCGTTCATCGTTGCCATGAGGAGTGAAATGGCTTGGCGTTGTCCGCCTGATAAGAGTCCGATTTCTGTATGAAGACGGTCTTCTAAGCCAAGTCCTAGCGGGGCTAGTAAGGCTTCGAATTGTTGCAATTCTTCTTTAGAAGACGTTTTAAAGAGGCTACGTTTTTGACCTCTCCGATTCGCTAAGGCTAAGTTCTCAGCAACCGTCATCCGAGGAGCTGTTCCTTGCATTAGGTCTTGGAAGACACGACTAATGTAAGCTGCGCGTTCAAAGTCCGCAGTATTCTCAATTTGATGACCACCAAACGAAATCGTTCCTTCGTCTAAAGCAAAGTTACCAGCAATCGCGTTTAGGAAAGTCGATTTTCCTGCACCATTTCCGCCGACAATCGTAATGAAGTCTCCCTCTTTAATCGTTAGGCTGACGTTTTTTAGTGCCTTATGCTCACGGGAAGTTCCAGGGAAAAATGTTTTAGATAAGTTTTGAATTTCAATACTCATTTAGTTTTCCCCCTTTCTATGGCGTGTGCTTTTTTGCTGAATCCAGCTCTTTATTTGCGGCACTGTTAAACAGAAAGCAATCAGTGCTGCTGAGATGAGTTTGAAGTCATTTGCTTGGAAAACATTGAGTAACAACACAAGCATTAATAGTAAACGATAAATAATTGATCCGTAAAGGATGCAGACAAGACGTCCCACGAAAGACTCGTCCGCAAAAATCACTTCACCGATAATAATCGCAGCTAGAGCAATAACGATGGTTCCAAGACCTGAGTTCACATCTGCGTATCCATTATTTTGCGCTAAAATCGCACCGGCTAAGGCGATGAGTGCATTGGAAAGCATCAAGCCAAATACTGTCATCTTACGCGTGTTAATTCCAAGTGCACGCGCCATCTTTTCGTTGTCCCCTGTTGCAATGAGCGCTTGTCCAAATTCTGTTTTGAAGAAGCAATACATCAAGAAGATTAAAATCCCAATCACGACAAGCCCCATAATGATGATGTCAAAATACTTTGGTAAGCCCAGTTTTGAAAGGACACTAAAAATGGTATCTTGCCCAAGCAGTGTGATATTGGCTTTCCCCATGACACGTAAGTTAATGGATAATAGAGACGTCATTGTTAAAATCCCTGCTAATAAACTTGGAATTTTACAAACAGTCATCAGAAATGCCGTCACTCCACCAGCAAGCGCCCCAGCAATCATGGCTACAAGCGTTGCTAAAAATGGGTTCACGCCTTGTTGAATCAAAATCACACAAGTGGCAGCCCCAAGAGGAAAGCTCCCCTCAGTCGTCATATCTGCAATATTTAAAATTCGAAAACTAATGAATAACCCTAGGGATAATACGCCCCATAATATCCCTTGAGAAATCGAAGAAATTACTAAATCCATTTCGAAAAAAATCCTCCTCTGAAACGATCATTATGACGTTTAAGTCATATTGTGTATGAATCACCACATCATATAGTCGTTATCATATCAACGTTTCTAAACTATCTTATTTATTTGTTGGTGTTACTTTTTGTGCATCTTTTAAGATACTTTCTGGAATTGTAATGCCTAATTTTTTCGCTTTTTCTTCGTTGACATAAACAACACCTTTGTTTGCTAATGTGATTGGTGTATCGGCTGGGTTTGCACCTTTTAATACTTTCACCACTACTTTAGCTGTTTCTACACCGATTTGGTATTGGTCAACACCTACACCTAATACTCCACCGTCAGCAACCATTGTATCCGCTGATGGGAATACTGGCACTTTAACTGCATCTGTTACTTGAACCACTGTTGCCATTGCACTTGCAATTGTGTTATCGATTGGAACGAAGATAGCATCTACTTGGCTTGCTAAGCTTTCAGTTACTTGTTGAATATCGTTTGTGTTTGCGATTGTTGATACTTTAACTTCTAGGCCTAATTCTTTCGCTGCTTTTTGTGCTTCTTCGGCTTGTTTCACAGAGTTATCTTCGCTTGAAGTGTAAAGGATTCCCACTTTCTTCATGTTAGGAAGAACTTGTTTCATGATTTCTAATTGTTGTTTGATTGGTGTACGGTCACTCACCCCTGTGATGTTGTTTCCTGGTTTTGATTCGCTTGCGATTAGGCCTGCTTCAACTGGATAAGTAATCCCACCCATGATAATTGGTGTTTCTTTTGTATTGTTCGCCAACGCTAAAGTCGCAGGAGTTGTAATCCCTACTAAGATGTTGTTTCCGCCTGAAACTAATTTTTCAGACATGCTGGCTAAGTTACTTTGGTCTCCTTGCGCGTTTTGAAGGTCGATTTCTAAGTTTTTACCAACTTCGTATCCTTCGTTCTTCAATTCGTCTTGTAGCCCTTTATAGATGGCATCTAACGCTGGGTGGCTAAGTAATTGTAATACCCCAACTTTAACGGTTTCTGTTTGTGTGGATGCTGTGTTAGTTGTATTTGTTTCTTTATTTTTGTCTCCTGATTGATTGAAGAATAGTGCTCCTATCACTACTAATACTAATAATACTCCGAATAAATAAATGCCTTTGTTCTTTTTCATGATGAATTCCTCCAAAATTGAATATGATATTGCAAACTCTATTAAAAAAAGAGACTACGTATTCCACTACGAGTCTCTCATACAAATAGAAAGACCACGTCAGCTCTAGTCTATAGATCTACGTGGTCGAGTTTGCTTTAAAAGATAAATTCCACATAGATACAAGTTCACGTCAATGAAGGTTGTATCTACATGTACAAATGTACGTTAAGAACAACCTGTATCTAGTGGCTTTGCCAACGCGTATTTAATTTTAATACGATACAAATATTTGCCATGTTCTTAACTCCTTTTCTAGTGATGTGTTCATTATGAACGCAAATGTCCTCGGTGTCAACTATTTTTTCAAAAAGATGATCTTTTATTTTTATCAATATCTATGAACACATTGTTATTTCTTAAACAATTCTTTATTTTTTATTGAGGTTTTCTTAAATCTGTGCTATTATATCAAAGGAAATTAATAAAACATTTTTTCACAAAGGAGAATGAAAATGAGAAAAGGAATTTTAGCTAGTTTAGCTTTATCTTCCGTACTATTACTAGCAGCATGCGGAAATAATAGTTCACAATCTTCGTCTTCAGCCAAAGAAACAACTACTACAACTGCTGAAGCTGTTGCAAGTGCTTCTGCTCAAAAATACGCAGATCCTTCAACATTAAAAGAAAGCTACGATGTTATCATCGTTGGTTCAGGGGGTGCTGGTCTTTCAGCAGCCATCCAAGCTAAAGAAGCTGGCTTAAATCCAGTCATCTTGGAAAAAATGCCAACTGCAGGAGGAAATACTACAAAATCTTCAGCTGGTATGAATGCTTCTCAAACGAAATTCCAAGAAAAAGAAGGAATTCAAGATTCTAACGATAAATTCTATGAAGAATCACTAAAAGGTGGACATGGAACTAACAACCCTGAACTACTTCGTTACTTAGTAGATAATTCAGCTAGTGCCATCGATTGGTTAGATTCAATGGGAATTACACTAAGCAATTTAACAACTACTGGTGGAATGAGTCAAAAACGTACTCACCGCCCTGCTGATGGTTCAGCTGTTGGTGAATATTTAGTAAATGGATTATTACGAAATGTTTCTGAAAGAGAAATTCCATTATTCGTCAATGCAGTAGTGACAAAAGTAAATGAAAAAGACGGTAAAGTAACTGGAGTTAATGTAACTATTGACGGTAAAGAAAAAACAGTCTCTGCAAAAGCAGTTGTTCTAACAACTGGTGGATTTGGTGCAAACATGGAAATGGTTACTGAATACAAACCAGAATTAAAAGGCTTTGTTACTACAAACCAAAAAGGTTCTACTGGTGACGGAATTGTTTTAGCAAAAGAATTAGGCGCTGCTACAGTAGATATGAAAGATATTCAAATTCACCCAACAGTAGAACAATCTACTTCAACATTGATTTCTGAATCTGTTCGTGGTGAAGGTGCTATTCTTGTGAACCAAGATGGTAAACGTTTCTATAATGAAATGGAAACTCGTGATAAAGTTTCTCAACAAATTATTGGATTAAAAGAAAAATATGCTTACTTAGTATTTGACTCTGCTTTAACTGAACGTGCTAAAGCTGTTAAATTCTACGAAAAACGTGGACTAGTGAAAAAAGCTGACACGATTGAAGCCCTAGCAAAAGAGATTAATGTTCCTGCTGATGCTTTAAAAGCAACCTTAGAAACTTGGAATAAAGCTGTTGCCGATAAGAACGATGCTGAATTTGGCCGTAAAACAGCAATGGATCATGACTTATCTAAAGGTCCTTACTACGCAATCCAAATCGCTCCTGGTATCCACCATACAATGGGAGGATTGAAGATTAATACGAAAGCTCAAGTTCTTAAAGAAGACGGTTCTGCGATTCAAGGTCTGTATGCAGCTGGTGAAGTAACAGGTGGTGTTCACGGTGAAAACCGTATCGGTGGTAACGCAGTTGCTGATATCATCATCTTTGGTCGTCAAGCAGGTGCCCAATCTGCTGCATATGCAAAAGAAAACTAATTAATTTCCAATTGAACAAAAACGAAAAACTCTGAAGCTGTGCTTCAGAGTTTTTTTATGAAGTGAGCTATAAAAGACTAGTCCTCATCCTTAATATCAATATCTTCTGGGATTGGTTCATCCAAGTACTTTTGATATTCTTCTAAGAGACGTTCCCGTTGTTTCAAGAAGAAGTCGAACTGCGCACTGTTCAAGAGTACCTCTCCATCCACTTCCACCGTCTTCACTTGCTTTGTTTGGATTAAATGCATGAGATATCCTAATTCGATTTCCAGATTCTCTGCAGTTTGTTGTACGGTATAATACATCCTTTTCCTCCAATAAAAAAGCTACCCTAAACGAATGGTCTAAGGTAGCCAACATTTTCAATTATGCTAAAGCTTCAACAAGGCTTTGTGCGAAAGCTTGGATATGTTCAATATCTTCTGCTTCAGCGTTTAAGTCTACTAAGACATTTTCAGCACCTTTTTTGGCACCTGTTTTTGCAAATTGAGCATCAAAATCTAATACGGATTGGCAGAACTTATCATAGAAAGTATCTCCTGAGCCAAGCGCTCCGTATACTTTTCCTGTTAAATCTTCTTCCTCTAATTCTTCATAGAAGTCAACGATTTCATCAGGTAAGTCGCCATCTGTTCCGTAAGTATATGTTGCGACAACATTAATATCATAATTATGGAATTCGCTTGCTTGTGCTGAAGTACATTCTTTCACATCTACTTCTACTCCACGTTCTTCTAATGCTTCTGCTAAAATATCCGCAATCTCTTCTGTATTACCTGTTAAACTTGCATATACGATCAATGCTGTTGCCATGATACCACTCTCTTTCTCATTCAATACAACGATTATAACAAATCCACAAAACTCCGTCTATTGTTTCTGACAAAAATAATGAAGTCTCTATACTAAACATCGAAAACTTTAAAAAACTATTCAAGCACTCCTATAATAATCCTTTACAAATTTAAAAATTAGTGGGAAGCACACATTAACTCTTTGCACTTTTTCAATTTCACGAAGGTAAATACGTAGTAAATCAATTCTTGGACCTTACGGATTTTATCATAATCATCCGTAACGATTCAAAAAATCTGTGAGCAGCACTCATTACATCTTGGCACCGGTCCATTTCACGAAGGTGAATAGCTAGTAAATCAATTCTTGGACCTTACGGATTTTATCATCACCATAATAGGGAATGATATTCAAGATGAATTAGTAGGAGTTTGAGCTTGCTCATTACTCCTACTTTGAAGATTGAAAGATGAGAGAGGAAGACTCGAATCGGTATCCTATTATGGTAATGATAATAATCGTCCGCAAATTAAAAAGTTAGTGAGAAGCACACATTAACTCCTTGCACTTTTCCATTTCACAAAGGTGAATACGTAGTAAATCAATTCTTGGGCCTTACGGATTTTATCATCACCATAATAGGGAATAATATTCAATGCGAATTAGAGGGAGTGGAAACTAGTTTCCTACTCCCTCTTTGAGGCTTGAAAGGTGCAAGACCAAGGCTTGCACCGGTATCCTATTATGGTCATGATAAAAAATGATCCGTAAGGCCCAAGAATTGATTTCCAGCACTATCCACCGAGTTTTTTTAGGTATACTTTATCTGTTGCACCCCTTTTTCAAAAGTTTTACTATAATAAACGAATTTATTTTTAGGAGATGACAATTTTGCCATTATCAGCAACGGATCGCCTTAAACAAGCCGAACGCGGAGCCCTCTTAAGTATCGGCACATATATCTTTTTATCCGCAGCAAAACTGTTCGTTGGGAAACTCTTCAACTCAGAAGCCCTGTTTGCCGATGGTTGGAACAACTTTACAGATGTGATTTCATCAATCCTTGTATTCGTAGGGTTACGCTTATCTCAAAAACCAAGCGACGAAAACCATCCCTACGGCCACTGGAAATTCGAAACCATCGCGAGCCTTGCAACTTCATTTATCATGTTCTTCATCGGGATTGAAGTCGTCAGGAACGCCTTCCAAGCATTCCTTAACCCAGTAACGGAGGCTCCTTCACTCATTTCTTCTGTCATTGGATTCTTCTCAGGGATTGTGATGATTGGTGTATACTTCTACAACAAAAACCTGGCAGCACGCATTCAATCACTAGGACTTAAGGCAACCGCTAAAGATAACTTAAGCGATGCGATGACCAGTTTCTTGACGGCCTTAGCGGTGTTATTTGCTTCTCTTGGCTTACACTGGCTCGATAATATCATGGCTTTCGTAGTCGGCCTTCTCATTGTCCGCACAGCTTATGAAGTATTTTCTGAGAGTGCCTTTCAATTAACAGACGGTTTCGACCAAACTGAACTAGATAAATATATTCCAGTTATCCTACGTCATCCCGAAGTTAAAGATATTTGTGAAATCAAAGCCCGTCGTTATGGATCAAATATTTATATCGACTTAACGGTGTGTATGGACGAAGCCTTAACAGTTTTCAAAAGCCATCAAGTAACAGAGTTTATTGAAAAAGAACTTTACGATGAATTTGCTATATCATTTATCGATATTCACGTCGAACCATATCCTTATGAGTAAAAAAATCCCAATCTCTTTTTGAAGAGATTGGGATTTTCTATTATTGAATCGTATTAAAGTTCAAGTTGAATGCCTGTTTTACAGAATCACTCGCTTCGCTAACGGGAGTTTTTGAAACGTATTTCCCTTTAAAACAATAACGTTTTGTCGCATTGTAATCATCACACGTAATTAAAGTAATTTCTGTAACACCAGGTTGGTCATTAATAACTTCCACTCGTGTTGGTTCGATTAATTCTACGGATGTTGTTTCATATTCATACACATACTCTAAATCTGTTGTATAAATCTTATCTCCAACTTTTAAGTTAACCAGCGGAGAGAATAATAAAGTCATATCTCCGAAATAATTATGACTCGCTAACGCGTAGTTTCCTTGGCCCATTTTCTGTGTGGGTTTCATCGTTCCAGCACCCGATAGAAGGACTTCATTCGCTAAGCCTTTATAAATTGGTAAATTCAGCTTCACACTTGGAACTGCGATTTGTCCTAGTGTTAAAAATGTGCCTTTTTTCATATTGGCTTTTAAAACTTGATTTAAATCAATCGGTTCTACTTTAGAAAAGTCAAATTCCGCTTCTTGTAATTCATTGGCTTTAACCGCTGATAATGTTAACGAAGAATTGATTTGAGACTGTTCTGCTTGTAGTCTAGATAATAAGAATGTACGAATCGGATCCGCAGCTAACAAGATGGCAGCAATCACAAATAAAATCGACGCCAAAAAGATTCTCCAGTTGAATTTTTTCTTTGGCTTATGATTCTTCTGCTGGTTTCGATTATTTCTTCTTCCTTCTATTTTTTCCATACATCAATCCTCTTTCTCTTTTGTGCTCACAAGGATCCAATATCCCTTATCTAAAGCAATACGCTCTACATTTCCAAAGACTTCTTGCATTTTCTTTTGCGCACTTGGAGCACCTTGTTTTTTCTGAATTACGATGACAAGTTGGCCGCCATCTATTAAATAGTCATTCGCCTCTTCTAAAATACGATGAACCACTTCTTTTCCTGCACGAATCGGCGGATTACTAATAATGACAGAATAGTCCTTCGCATTTATTGCATCATAAATCGAACTTTCGTGAATCGATACATTTTCAATCCCATTCGCTTTAGCATTACGTCTAGCTAATTCGAGTGCACGTTCATTGACGTCTACCATTTCTACATGCATCTTCGGATAGGCCTTTGCAAAAGACAAACCCATTGGACCATAACCACAACCAACATCTAACAGTTTTCCTTCCTGAAAAGAAGAAGGAACTTCATATGACTCAATCAATAACTGACTTCCAAAATCAATGGTATTCTTTGAAAACACTCCATTGTCACTAACAAACTGGAAAGAGAATCCTTTTAAAACATAACTAAAATGTTTCTCTTGACTCTTACTATTTGGTTGATGTGTATAATAGTGATTTTGATTCATGAGTATCTCCTTTTTTGTATCTTTCTTCATACTAGCATAAATCACCTTTTTTCCAAAACAAAAAACCCGCTGTTTGGGAACAGCGGGAAAAGGTTAGGAGGGTTTACTAATAAAAAAATGTTGGGAGTTCATTTTTTTATTTGGGAGAAGTAAACCTTAGGTGTTTTATTGGGTATGAATAGATTATAGAGGTTACTTTTGAATTTTTTGTGAATTTTACTTTGAATTTTTTTAAAATGAAACTTTTTTTATATTTTGATATCGTCGTAGTCAGTACTTTTTTTGAATAATTCCACTACGTACGAACAAATTGGGCGAACTTTTAAGTTTTCCTCTCTTGCATACACAGCTAATCGTTCTACTAATTGACGTGCTACTCCTTGTCCACGAAGACTAGGATCTACAAAAGTGTGGTCCGCACCAATCACTCCCTCTTCTTCCAGAGTATACGTGATTTCAGCATCCACTTCTCCAGCAGCATTATAATGTCTAAACGCTTGATTTTCTTGAACAAATTCCATTAATGAGTCCCCCTTTATAGTTCTATCTTTAGTATACGACTCAATGAGATAGAAATCGAAGAATGTGATTCAAAATAGTAACATTTGTTATACCTATTTTGTAACGAAGTCATTTTTTTGATTGTGGTATTCTGTTAACAGAAATTATTTTTCAGAATGGAGAATTTGTTATGCATATACCCGATAATTATTTAAGCCCAACAACTTGTGCAGTTTTAGCAGTTGCTGCTGCTCCGGTAGTGGGATTATCCATTACGAAAGTAAAAGCTCAATTAAAAGAGAATAAAGAATTAGCACCTATGCTTGGAATCGCCGCTTCGTTATCTTTCTTATTAATGATGTTTAATGTCCCCGTTCCCGGTGGTACAACTGCTCACGCTGTTGGTGGCGTGTTACTTTCAATCTTAATTGGACCGTATGCCGCGAGTCTGGCACTCAGCGTCGCCCTTCTTTTACAGGCACTTCTTTTTGGTGATGGAGGAATTCTTGCTCTTGGCGCAAATATTTTCAACATGGCGATTGCAATGCCATTTGTCGGATATTCCGTTTACAATTTCTTCCGTAAACAAAACCATGAAACAGCTGGAGTTCTCGTTGGTTCTTACGTAGGGATCAATGTGGCGGCATTTTTAACAGCCGTTGAACTTGGAATCCAACCAATCATTGCCACTCAAGGAGGAGAGCCACTGTATAACCCTTATGGATTAGCAGTTACGATTCCTGCCATGATGGCAACTCACTTAACGATTGCCGGTGCCGTGGAAGTCTTCTTTACTTATGTGATTTATCGTTTCGTAAAACAAGTTGCTCCACAAGAACTATACACACCAACTTCAGTCAATACGGCTTCTTTCGTGAAGAAAATCCGCTATGTCTTAATCGCCTTAGTTGTGTTAAGTCCATTAGGATTATTAGCAGAAGGTACTGCTTTTGGAGAATGGTCATCTGAAGAACTTGCTGAAATGATGACTAATGTTCCCGCAGGAATCGAGAATGGATTTTCATTCGAAGCACTCTTCAGTGACTACACCATCCCTGGAACAAACATCGCAGTTGGATATATTTTATCTGCCATTACTGCACTATTAATCTTCTATATTTTAGGAAAAATGATTCGAACAATGAATGGAGCAAAAGTATCTCATGCGTAAACTACCTGATTGGCTACAGACAGAAGAAGCACTCGCAACCTCTTCAAAAAGCCATCAATATTTACAAATGAATATCAACTCATTGCGCCGTCTCCTTGGCAAAATGAAGCAAACGACACCCGCATTGAAGGCAAAATCTTCGTCCTCAATGCGGCTCGTTTACTTTGTTTGTTTAGCCATTCTGATCACACTCAGCCACTCCACCATCCAACTGTGGATTTTGGCGATTTTCCTATTGGCACATATCTCCTTTCTTCCTGGAGAGGCGCTCCTTCGTCACTGGAAAATACTAACGCGCGTCCTCATTTTTACAACGATTATCCTCTTACCAAGCATTCTTCTAAGAGGCTTCCAAAATAGCAGTCTATTCCTTAGTCGCACGGGTATTCTCGTATTAAACTTATCCCTCTTTTTAGCAACAACCACAAGTGTCCAACTCGTTGAGGCGCTTCGTCAGTTGCATTTTCCAAAAACGATGATTCAAACGATCGAACTCGCGATGAAATACACTTATATCCTTGGAAAACATCTTCAGCAACAAATCGAATGCGTCCAACTGAGAACCATCGGACAAAAAGTCAACCTCAGCCTCTTCGGATCGATTCTGGGCCTATTGTATTTATCATCGAAAAACCACACTAAAGAAGTCTACGAGGCCATGACGCTTCGAGGCTACGGAATGAATGCCAAACATAAAGTCCCTTTCCACTGGAAGAAAGAGGACGTCTTATTATTACTCGAATTAATCGTGCTGGTTGTCGTAACAACCATGCTACGATAGAAAGGAACGCTTATGATTACAATTCACGATGGAAATTATCACTACAGCGAAGATATTGGAATCCACGACATCAACCTTCATATCGATAAAGGCGAAACAGTGGCTTTGATGGGACCAAATGGAGCCGGTAAATCTACGCTCTTTAAAATTTTGGTTGGATTACTCCCTCTCTCTTCTGGACAGTACCAATTTAACGATTGGAATGTAGATGCAGAATTCTTAAAAGAGCCAAGTAACGCTGGTCACTTATACCAACAAGTCGGTTTGATTTTTCAAAACAGCGATATTCAACTGTTCAATACGACGGTTTCTGAAGAACTTGCCTTTGGTCCACGTCAACTCGGATTATCCGAAAAAGAAATCGAAAAACGAGTGAATGATACACTGTCACTCCTTGAAATCGAACACTTAAAAGACCGGATCCCATACCACCTTTCTGGCGGGGAAAAGAAACTCGTGGCGATTGCTAGTGTGCTCACCATGAATCCAAGCGTATTATTGTTTGATGAGCCCTTTAACGGCCTCTCACCAAAATATCAACGCATCATTGTGGAATTACTAGAAGAGTTAAAAACAGCAGGAAAAACCATCATTATTTCCTCTCATCATTTCGATCAAATTGCCTCTATCGTTGAACGTGTCCTTCTCTTTTCAGAAGAACATACGATTACTACTAGCTATTCAAAAATGGATTGGGAAAACCATCCAGAACTAAGAAAAGCATTTACTACTTGTTAAAAATCAAATGTATCATTTTTGATACATTCGATTTTTTAGCTCTATATTATAAACTTTTCTACAGTATATAAAAGATACCGAAATTCACTTATAAGTGAATTTCGGTATCTTTTATTTTACCTTCAATAATTTATTGTTTTGGCAGTATTACTTGAAACGTACTCCCTTTTCCAATCTCGCTTTCAACTGATATACTTCCACCCAGTTGATCTACAATTGTTTTTACAATCGTTAATCCTAAGCCATTCCCTTCTTGCACATGAGAATGTTCCACTTGATAAAATTGTTCAAAAATATGTCGTTGATCTTCCTCGCTCATTCCAATTCCATTATCAGCAATCGTGACTCTAGCGGTATCATTCTCTTCTTGGATATCAATCGTTAAATGCACGTTATCCGAAGAATACTTCACCGCATTATCCAGCAAATTTGTCCACACTTGCATGCTTAAATCTGGATCCGTCACACAATGAACGGGCTGACTCGTAAAGGTCAAGTCAATCTCTTTTTGCTTCCACTTTTCCGTAATCAAAATCACAGCATGACGGATTTGTTCATCCAGTTGAAGTGGTTTTTTCTTTGGTTCAAAATCACGTTCCATCTTTGTCAATGTGACGATTCCATCACATAAACGACTTAGACGAAGGCTCTCTGAACGCAAAATACCTGTCAAATCTTTTCTAGTAGATTCATCAAGCTTTTCGTCAGCTAATAAGTCACTCACTCCTACAAGAGAAGCGATTGGTGTTTTCAGTTCATGAGAAAGATTAGCAATAAACGCAGATCGATGTTCGTCACTACGTCTCAAGTCCTCGGCCATCTGATTCACATGTTGAGAAAGCTGAGCCAATTCATTGTGATATTTAGCAGTGTCTTTAGGATAATGCTTGAGAGGAATCTTACGGTTAAAATCTCCTCTTGAAATGGCCTTAACAGATTCATTCAATTCTGAAATAGGTTTCGTTAAATGAACAGACCCATACCACATGGCAAGACTCCCTACGAGAATAATGACTAGGCTAAAAATAATTAACCATGTTTGGAAGCTAACCTCTACCATAAACCAGTGTTTTAGGACAAAAACAGTCATTAAACCAATAATACTTGTGCTCACTAAAACACTGCAAAACATGAAGACGAAATAGTTTCTGAGAGGAAATTGTATTTCTTTTTGTTTATCCATTTTTAATCGTCCCTTTATACCCTAACCCTCGTATCGTTACAATTTCAAAATCTTTATTCTCCTTAAATTTTTGTCGGACCCTTTTAATGCATGCATCTACTAATCTTTCGTCAAGGTCCTCTTCCATCCCCCAAATATCATCCAATAAATCCAAACGAGTAAATATTTTTTCTGGATTACTGAGTAATTTATAGAGTAAATAGAATTCTTTTCGAGGAATTTGATAGACTTCATCTCTTTCTAAATCCGTTAAAGTTAATGCATTGTAATCAAGTCTTGTATGTTCAAAAAGCAGCAGTTTCTCTGTTTCTAATTGAGCTCTTCTAAGTAAGGCTTGTACTCGTAGAACAAGTTCAGTTAAACGAATCGGCTTCACCATGTAGTCATCAACGCCTAACTTAAAAGCTTCTTCCAGAGATTCTAACTGAGATTTTGCCGTAATCATTAAAATGGGCAAAGTATGCTTCGTTTCTCGTAAAGCTTTTACAAGAGCGTATCCATTCATCACGGGCATCATAATATCAGAAATTAATAAATCGACTTGATGCTTCTCCATTAACGAGAGAGCTTCCTCTCCGTTTTCAGCAACGTAAATCGTGTAGTTTTCTTGTTTTAACTTGGTCGTAATCAATGTGCGAATCGCATGATCGTCTTCAGCAACTAATATACTAAACATAGCTCCACCTTCTTTCTGGAACATTATAGCATAAATGCTTACAGACGAACTAACTTCCCTTTTTTCATCTCGTAAACCGTATCTACATACTCAAGTACTGAACGGTCATGAGTCACCATGATAGCACTCTTATGTTTAGACTTCACTTCACGCTGAATTAATTGCGCAATTTCTTTTCCTCTTTCAGGATCAAGACTTGCGGTAGGCTCATCCGCTAATATTAATTGCGGATTCCCAATAAAGGCACGAGCAATCGCAGCACGCTGCTTTTGACCGCCTGACATTTGATTTGGATACTGACCGTAGCAATTCTCTATACCTAGCTCTGCCAATAATCCTTTGACTTCTTCTTTTCGTTTTGAAGCTTCTTTCTCACCTTTTAATTTTGCTACTACTTCTAATTGGTCTCCAATTTTCATATAGGGCAATAATTGATGATCCTGGAAAATAAAGCCTAATAACTCTAGTCTCTTCTTCGTCCATTCACTTTGTTTTAAATTCGTAAGATTTTGTCCCCCTATAATTACTTGACCGCTATCAGAAGATAGGAGTAGTCCTGCAATCGATAAAAGCGTTGATTTTCCTGACCCAGAAGGCCCTAGGATGGCCACAAATTCTTGTGGTTCAACGGTTAAATTCAAGTCGCAAATAACATCTCTCATTTGATTTCCATCTGCGTATGATTTTTTTATCTGTTGTAATTCAATCACTGACATCTTATTCACCATTTCCACCAATCACTTCGATTGGATCTACTTTCTTAATTTTTAATAGAGATAATGCTCCGCAAATAATCGAAATAACGATAAAGCTAACTGAAATGACTGCATTATCTTCGGCTTTCATATAAAACGGCATGCTTACAGGTAAGAATGGCGTTAAGGCTAAGGCAAGACCTAATCCAATGCCAATCCCGATAATAGAAAGAATCCCTACTTGTGACAGTTGAATTCTAGTTATTTCTCCCATTGACATTCCGATTGCTTTTAACACACCAAATTGTTTCAGTTTTTGCAAAGCTAAGATGTAGAAGAATACTCCAAGGATTGCGGCTGAAGCGATTAATAATACCCAAGTCATTGTTTTTAAAATCATATTGGTTGCAGTATATCCTGGAATTTTATTAATAATTTGTTGCTTATTCGATACCATCAACTGTTCTGATAAATCTTCAGCTGTTACCGCTTGGCTTGTGATGATGGCTTGTGGTTGCCAAGTGTAATTTGGATTTTTCTTCTGACGCATCTCTTCTAATGTCTTAGAACTAATGAAAGCTACTGAACTATGCCCATATTTTGCGTCTTTGGCAAAAGCGACTACTTTTAGTAAAATATCTGAAGTCTTATCTTTAATGGTATCCCCAACGTGAATTCCTTTTGCCTTGTACGATTCATCAAGAATCACTTCATTATCGGATAAGTTCCCCGCTACATAACCGTCTTCTGCTTTAATCGTTAAATTTTTGTACGTATCCATTGCAAAGAACGTCACATCTTGCGAACCTTCCTCGTCCTCTTTCATAAACGTAGAACGTTGAATTACTAGCCCCGTCTGCTCTTCTAGATGGAGGTCTTCAATTTCCGTTAGTTCTGAACTTGTAAGAGTTGAGTAAGGAATCACGCCTTCTGAATCCTTTGAGAGAATATATTGAACGTCTCCAAATGTATCAATTTGTGCCATAATAATTCGTCCTAAGCCGTTCGTTAAACCGGACAAGAAAATGACCATAAACATCATGATAACAATCAGTACCTCAATTAAAATAAATTTTTTTGGTTGGTATTTAATTTCATTCCATGCTATTTTCAATGTAATTTCTCCTCTTTATAAAATCATAAGCCTAGTATACGTGAGTTTTATGACTTGAATATGACATCATTTCGGAAATTAGGACTTTCAAGAACCAATCACGTCCTGTTTGAGTTGGAGTTATGTGAGGACTTTTAATGGGAACTATTTTTCTTACTCAGGATTTTTTTATAATTGATGGAAGATGCAGATAACGAAAAAAAACAGTAGATTGGGTTTCTACTGCTTTTCTTTTTTACTTTAATTCCAAAATTCTTCTACTTGACTTAAAATTTCATCTGCTGTTTTTAGTGTTGCTTCTTCAATAGAAATCCCTGTTTTCTTCAAATAGTACTTGATGAGATGGTACCCACAAGTATATCCAGAAGCGTAAGGAAGACCGACTGGGTTACCACCTTGCATCTTTGTAATTTCATCGCCATATAAATACGGCATTGCTTCTTGCATATTGTTAATAGAAAGACTGTCTTTTAATTTTGGTTTAATAATCGTATTTAATGTTTCAAGATCATTCTTTGTGACCCAAGGACCAATATTTTCTTGTCCAAACATTTTCTCTGCAAAATTCTCTGCAAGCCCCTCTGCAACAATCATTTCTTTTAAGGATCCCATTTCCCAATCAACGAATTGATAACGAATATTATGATTGCATTCATGCGCCATCGCAGAAGCAATTCTATTGATGGTATATTCATTTGGTACAAGGGATAGGAAAATATACCCTGGAATCCCTCCATCTCCACTGTAATTTTCATTAATCCTCATCATTGGACTCGCTTCGTTTCCTAGTAAAGCCGTAACATAGTAATCTTGTTGTTTTAATGAAATTCCTTTCGATGTAAAGCTTTCAACGGAACGGTTAAAGGCTTGTTTAATAGTCTCCCAAAACTCTTTATCGAATTGATTGATCATTTGAAGGTCTTCTTCAGATAAATCTTTTGGCATCTTGTGCATATACCCCATTAGTGTCATCACATTGAATGGAATTCTTTCATCAAATGAAATCCGTTGAATAGCGAACTTTTCTTTGAAGGGTAGTAATAATTTTTCTTTGAATAAAGCATCTCTTTGATCTACAGGAAGCGTTAAGAGCTCTCTATAAACACTGTCTGATTCGATTAAATGTAATTTCATAACATATTCCTCCTTTGATCGATATTAGGAGTATATACCCTTACGTTACGTAAGAGTCAACACCTTTTCATTCACCCTTCTTAAATCAACTCTCATCAATTACAAAATAAAGGGATGGTGTTATAATAAATGAGCAAATAAGTTATGGGAGGACTCTTTCTTATGGAATTTACTCATAAAATTCCCAGCGTAGAAGCTTATAATCAATTAAGAGTAAACGCGGGAATGAATAGCACTAAGCCTCATTCTGAAGTAAAAAAAGCACTTGAAGGGACTCTATTTTTTGTTTCTGTTTATGAAAATGATGAACTCATTGGCCTAGGAAGAATCGTTGGAGATGGCGGGGTCACTTTTGTCGTATCCGATATTATGGTAGACAAAAAGTTTCAAAGACGTGGAATTGCCAATAGAATCATGGAAATGATTGATCAGTGGTTTGACGAAAATACACATGAGAGCAGTTTTATCACTTTGCTAGCTAAAGTCCCTGCAGACAAGCTCTATCATAAGCATCATTTTTCCTATCTTGACGAAACTCGAGTGGGCATGATTCGAGAAAAATAAAAGACTTATCATCTTTTTATAGAATCACTAACTTTAAACTCCCAGAATCCTTTAGTTACAATCAATGAAAAAGTTCTTGGTTTTCAAAAGAATTCAAAAAAACAAAATGGATGTCCCCTGTTCAATACAGGGAAACATCCATGCGTTCAGCTTAATTTAATAATGTGTCCAGGATTCTGGGTACATATCATTAAATGTTCTCTTTTTTTAAATTATAAATTACAAAGATGCTTTGCAAGAGAAACTAACTCTTAGTGTCATCTTTATTAATCATATTTTTAACGCCTTCGATTGCTCCTTCGACCGCATCTTTTGCATCTTCAGCAACTTCTTTAACTTTGGAAACTACTTTTTCAGCAGCCCCTTCTTTTTCTGTTTTTTTATCACCAGTTAATTTTCCAAGCCCTTCTTTAACAGAGCCTTTAGCTTGATTGAATTTTTCTTCTACAGACATAGTCTTTACCTCCATTATGAGTTTTAAGTGTTTCGTGTTTTTATAGAAAAGAAATAGAATAAGAATCTCTTTCCGTACTTAGAGCATTAATGAACGCGAGCTTTTTGATTAGACAAAGTATTTTTTTTGACCTATTGAATCCTCACATCATTAAATTTTAAATTGTATTTTGAATGTTATAAGACAATTTATGCCTTTTTACCCAAAAAGAATGATACAACAGCTACTACAATAACTGCACCAATGATAGAGGGAAATAAGGCCATTCCAGCCAAACTAGGGCCCCAAGTTCCCAAAAGTGATTGACCCACAGATGAACCGACTAAACCTGCAACAATGTTTGCAATAACACCCATAGAGCCACCTTTTTTAGTGATTGATCCAGCAATAAGACCAATGACACCTCCGACAATAATAGACCAAAGCATATCGATTCTCCTTTCTAAATTTACTAAATCAAAATTCAAATCTTTTGATTAATGTGATTATATAATTTGCCAACTTGGAAACATAATAATTAAGCTTAATTTCCCCGCCGATTTTATGTACTTTAAATACAATAAAACGATAAAACATTGATTTTAGATGGTTTTGAGAGAAAATTAAGATGGCTTTTCATATATTATGAGTTGTTAAGTGAATTAAAACATACACATTATGGTAAGATTGAATTATAATAAAACCACTATACTATACAGAAAGATAACAATTTTATGCGAGAATTACTGTCTAAAAAAAGTCACAGACAATTAGAATTATTAGAAATACTATTTGAAAATAAGCGCTGGTTTCACATTTCTGAACTAGCTGAATTATTGAATTCTACAGAGCGTTCAGTAAAAGATGATTTATCCCATGTCAGGTCTTCTTTTCCCGACTTGATATTTCATTCTTCAACAAATGGTATACGTATCATTAATACCGATGATAGTGATATTGAGATGGTCTATCATCATTTTTTTAAACATTCAACTCATTTTTCAATTTTAGAATTTGTTTTTTTTAATGAAGGATATGATGCTGAGAGTATTTGCAAAGAGTTTTATATCAGTTCTTCGTCTCTTTACCGTATCATCAGTCATATTAATAAAATTATTAAGAAACAATATCATTTTGAAATTAGCCTCAATCCTGTTCGAATTACTGGAAATGAGATAGATATTCGTTACTTTTTTGCCCAATATTTTTCAGAAAAATATTATTTCCTTGAATGGCCTTTTGAAGATTTTTCACCAGAACCGCTCTCTCAATTATTGGAACTGGTTTATAAAGCAACATCTTTCCCTATGAATTTATCAACTCACCGAATGTTAAAGTTGCTCCTAGTTACGAATTTATATCGAATAAAGTTTGGTCATTTCCTGGAAGTTGAAAAAGACTCTTTTAATAATCAATTGTTGGAATTTCTAATGCAGGAAGATGAAATGGAAGATATTATCAAAAAATTTGAAACAGAATACAATATCTCTTTAACGAAAGAAGTAATAGGGCAATTGTTTGTATCCTATTTTCAAAAAATGTTTTTCATAGACGAAAAAGTATTTCTGAAATATACAATGACGGACAGCTATGTAAAGAAATCATATCATTTGTTGGGAGATTTAGTTGATCAGGTATCAAGAGAGTATAATATTAAAATAGACAATAAGGACAATCTTATTTGGCATCTGCATAATACGGCACATCTTCATCGCCAGGAATTATCTACAGAGTTTATCCTATTTGATCAAAAAGGCAATACAATCAAGAACTTTCAAAATATTTTTCCTCGATTTGTTTCCGATGTAAAAGAAGGGATTCTGCATTACTTACAGACTTTGGATATTGATAGTAGTTCAATGAGAGTCAATCATTTGGCCTATACTTTTATCACCCATAGCAAACACTTGGTACTAAATCTTTTACAAAATCAACCCAAATTAAAAGTTTTGGTTATGAGTAATTTTGATCAATATCATGCAAAATCAGTAGCGGAGACTCTTTCTTATTATTGTAGTAACAATTTTGAACTTGAAGTTTGGAATGAATTAGAATTATCAATTGATTCTCTAAAAGAATCACCGTACGATATTATCATTTCTAATTTTATTATTCCTCCTATTGAAAATAAGAGACTGATTTATTGCAATAATATTAATACAGTCACTCTAATCTCTCTCCTTAACGCGATGATGTTTATTCGATTAGACGAGTAACGTAGATTATGTTTATAACAAATTAATATCCACCGGCTAAGTGAAGCGCAGTAGGTCTACTTAGATGTTAGTAAAAAATCATGACTTCAACGTTTTTTTAATTCTGTTTTTGCCGTTTTATTTAGTTTGGTCTAAAGAGATATCTAAACATTTTCACTTTTTTGAGTATAAAAAAAGTGAGAAACATTGATAAATCAACATTTCATTACACTTTCAATTTCACGGAACAAATACGGAACAATACGCATAAAAAAATGCCCCCTGCATGAATTTGTAAGAACTTTTCATATTGAAAATAAACAAAAATGTTGAAATATAGCTGATTTTAGGGAAATACTTTTAGGTATTTTCAATGTCAGGATTTAAAAATGGGGCAAAAGTGGGGCAAAAACTAATTAACGAAAAAAATATCGAGTTCGTGCATCAAGTAAATGATAAATTGCAAGAATAAGTGCAACATTTACTCGAACTCATCCTCTAGAGCTTCACTAGCAGTTCTGTAAGCTAAACATTTTCGTGGTCGGTGATTGATATCATATAAAGCCTTGGTTCCCAAAGCTTTTTTATGTTATAAACTCATTAAAAGAACCCCCAGTTAGATTTGGAATATTTTTTATTCTGTGTCACATAAAAATAAATAAAATGAATGGCTATAGCTAGAGCTAAAATGGTTGTTATACTCACTACTATTATAGGATTAGAAGCAAAGATTAAAGAGAGAATCAAGGCAGCCAGATAGAGTGTCGCTTGGACACAGTAGTAACTTTTCGAATAGCGAAGATAGTGTTTGTTATAGGGCCCATTTACTAGGACAGCAGCTTGAAAGAGGCCAAATCCGATATAAGAGAAGCTGGTTGCAAAGAGAAGATTAGCTTCAGGATTCAGAAGAAAACTCATCGAAACGATCATCATAATAAGTCCAATGAAAATAGGATAGTGACTGTAAATTAGAAATAGTCCCTTTTGATTAGATTCTTCATCAATAGCATGGTCGAATTGACCAAAATAAAACAAGAACAGAGAAAGCATAATAATGAAATAAAGAACCGAATAAATCGAGAAATTCTCGATTGTAAAAAAGTTAGCTAGCTCCATAATCATCTCTCCAAACGTAATAATGACAAGAAGGGAGATGCGCTCGATTAAATGGGGGAGATTTACCTGGTAATGCTTATCTTTACTAAGCAAGATAATTGGCATAATAAATGTTAGCAGAATACTAGCAAATAAGACAGAGACTCCAACGTAAATAGGAAGAAGAGCTGCTAGATAGACTCCTAAACTTCCTAGACCTGTTATCCATAGAAAACCTTTGATACTTTCCCGTTCAACATTATCGGTTGATTTTCTAAAAAATTCAACCAAATATTGTAAAAATAAGATAAAGGTTAATGTACCAACAGCCCAACAAAGATAATGAAAATATTGTTGCCAATCAGGTCCAATCATATTGGCTATAAAGAGTAAAAGTCCCATTTTGATAAACATGATTACCATGTTAAATAAAGAGTTCTTTCCATAGCGATTGGTATAAACGGTTTGAATCATCCATGAATCAGTGAGAACCAAAACAGCCATGAAAAAATCAAGGAAAGAATTCCAAGTCAAAATACCGTTATGAAGATGCTCAATTAAAGTAGTTGCTTTTGAAATTGCAAAAACAAAAACTAGGTCATAAAAAAGTTCTGAAAATTCTACACGTTTATGTTTAATAAGAGTTGTCATCTTAAGTCCTTTCTATTCTAGAAGTACAATTTATTATAACAGAAAATGGTAATGAGAGAAAAGGAGATGCTTAAATAACTTCATGTGACGCGAATTGTCAAAACCTTTTTTCTCTCATTTTTTAGTGCTAAGACTACACAAAAAGCCTTAGAAAACCAAGGCTTTTTGTGCATAAAAAAATGCCCCCTACAGGGCAGAAGGATGCCTAAAAACATAGCAAAATAACACGTAAAATCAACGTTTTTAGCTTTATTAGTTCTGTTTTTATCCCGTTTTGCTTAGTTTGGTCTAAACCAATTTCTAAACCTTTTTCTAAACCATTTTTATAAAACTCCACCCTCACGATAAGAGTAAAAAGAAGTTACTAATTTCTAATATTTGATATATAGCTATTATTGATTTTTAATTTAGCTTTCGTTATAATTTCTCTGTATCCACTTCACGTTTTTTAAGGTTTTAAAGTAAGTGGGTACTTTTTTTATTTAAATATGACTTGTTTAACCCTAGTTTTAACTTTGCTTTAGTTGGTATCTAGGGCTTTTTTTGCGTTATGCAAAATAAAAATTAAGGGGAGTTTGTGTGAGCTAGAGGGGGGCGCGGTCTGAAATTGCCTTTTTCTCTAGTGATTTTCACATGGGGTATCCGTTTACACCTCTAGCATCATGGCAAACACATACACTATCTTGTTCTATGATTTAAAATAAACCATCGATTCAACTTCTTTATCAGTTATATACAGTATACATTGGCAGTTACTTCTATTGTCTTATTCCTATAGATTAGTTACTTACATTCTCCTTTATTCTCTTATCACTCTTCCTACTATTCACTAATATAATTTAAAGCCTCAATAAAGTCCGTTTACTGTATTGTGTTTTTTTATGATGATCATGATGCGTTTGATAGCTATTATAAGTAAACTAATTCTTTTATGATTTTCAAACTAAGAAACGTTAACCGACAATCTAAAACAGATAAGAGTATTTCTTTATTACTGTTTATGAATGTATATAAATAACCCCCTTACCTTTGAAGTGCACCCTAAAAGTTAGACAGAAAATCTA